>JAUWPC010000226.1 GCA_030611815.1 Desulfobacteraceae bacterium | reverse complement strand
ATCGCTCAGTCATGAATGCTTGAAGCGAAGAGGGAGACTAAAAATGGCATCACCCGAAGAAATGCACCAGTGCCAGACAACCAACTGCGGATATATATACAACCCGGATAAGGGTGACCGGAAGGGCAAAATTCCAAAAGGGACCCGCTTTGAGGATCTTCCGGATGACTGGAAGTGTCCTGTATGCGGGGCAAGTAAAAAGAACTTCAGGCCTTTGGGCGGGCCTGGATCGGTGGCAGCGGAAGGAAGTTGAAATGAGGCTGGGAATCTGAAACACTTTAGACGATTCAAAGGAGGTATGATCTTATGGAGTTAAAGGGGAGCCAAACGGAGAAAAATTTATTGACCGCCTTTGCAGGCGAGTCCCAGGCGCGAAACCGGTACACCTATTTTGCCAGCCAGGCCAAAAAGGAGGGCTTTGTTCAGATCTCGGCCATCTTTGAGGAAACGGCAAACCAGGAAAAGGAGCATGCCAAGAGGCTTTTCAAATTCTTAGAAGGCGGCGAGGTGGAGGTGACAGCGGCCTTTCCTGCCGGCGTGATCGAAAAAACCGTGGATAATCTAAAGGCATCTGCGGCCGGCGAGAACTATGAACACACCGAGATGTATCCCGGCTTTGCTGAAACGGCGAGGGAAGAAGGGTTTGACGCCATAGCCGCCGTGTTTGAGGCCATTGCAGTTGCCGAAAAGCAGCATGAAAAGCGGTATAATGATCTTGCGGCCAATATTGAAGCGGACCGTGTATTTAAGAGGGACGCCGAGGTAGTATGGCGCTGCAGGAACTGCGGGTATCTGCACACAGGAAAAGAGGCCCTCGAGGCATGTCCCGCATGTGCGCATCCACAGTCGTATTTTGAGTTGTTAGGTGAAAACTATTAACTTGGGACGCAGATAAACCGGAACTGCGAATTTAGGAATTGAGGAATTAAGGAATTGAAAACAATGTCCTCAACCTAACTGGATAAGCCGATAGAAGTGAAACTGAGATCCCGTTTTCAGTGAAACTGCTGCGGGGAACCAAAATCTTAGGCAAATATGATGGGATTTTGAAATTTTGGGGGATAACATAAAGGAGGGTAAAAAATGGCAGAAAGACTGGAAGTTTATAAGTGTGAAGTGTGTGGCAACATTGTTGAGGTGTTGTTCGGAGCCAAAGGTGAACTGGTATGCTGCGGGAAACCGATGGTTTTGCAGAAAGAAAACACCGTGGATGCGGCTAAAGAGAAACATGTCCCGGTAGTGGAAAAGACCGCAGACGGCTTCAAGGTGAAGGTGGGGGCTGTTGCCCATCCCATGGAGGAAAAGCATTACATCCAGTGGGTGGAGATCATCGCCGACGGAAAGGCGTACCGCCAGTTCCTGAATCCTGGTGAAGCGCCTGAAGCTACTTTCAACATCCAGGCCGATCAGGTCACGGCCCGAGAGTACTGTACCCTTCACGGTCTGTGGAAAGGCTAAAATAACTGAGATCGAGAACTCGGCCAGCGGGTATTTACTCCCCCTGCTGGCCGTTAAGGATGGGTGATAAAATAGAAAGGAGATTAGACTATGGGAGAGTGGAAATGCAAGGAGTGCGGCTTTGCCCTTAAGGCGGATACGCCGCCAGAGGAATGTCCCTCCTGTAAGAAAAAATGTGAATTTGTCGATGTAGCCTGCTACATCCCGGATTGTGGCCAGACAGGACAGGATCCGAGACTTTGATTCAATGATGGAGGTTAATCATGTCAAAAAAGAAATATAATGTAAAGGCCGAATGCCCCCAGTGCGCGTGCGGGGATGTAAGCTTTCTGGGCCCTGAGAAGTTGAGGGAAAAGTTCATCGGAGACGAAAAAGAAATAGACATCCTTTGTCCCCTCTGTGGAACCAAACATCGAGGAACCATAGAAGAGGATAAGGGCGAATAGGAGGTTACCAATGGCAAAGGCATTGCTTGTCTACGCTTCAAGGACCGGTGCAACACAAAAAATTGCTGACCTGATCGCGGAAGGCATCCGCATTGGCGGATCAGAAGCAACGGTCGTAAATGTCACCGGGGTGAAGAAGGTCGAGGGTTTGGAGGGCTATGACGCGTACGTCTTTGGCTCTGCGACCTATCATGGGGAGATGATGCAGGGGATGAAAACCATGCTTTTCTTAGCCGAGAAGACCGGTCTGGAGGGAAAGGTGGGCGGTTCTTTCGGCGCTTTTGGTTGGAGCGGCGAGGCTCCGGGACGTATCTTTGACACAATGAAGAATATTCTTAAAATGGATATGGTTGGTGGGTCATTGCGGCTCAAATCCGCATCATTAGGCGGCGGTAGACAGATGGCCCAGGATTATGGTCGCGAAATAGGCAAGAAGCTGAGTAAATCTTAAATGCATCTTAAATGCCAGTCTGGCGAAAGGAGAACAATCATGACTACACCCCAACATTGCCCAGGATGGGAACAGTTTAAAGACCTGAAGGTCTTTGCGTGTAAATGTCCCAATTGCGGGAAAGAGAAAGAGATTTTTTCAGATGAGTTTGATAAGGCACACACCTGTTCAGGGTGTGGTAAAGAGATCGATTTTACCCAGTGTACCCTGGATGCTGGAACCTAACCCGGATAAACCGGAACCAAATTGACTATTGACTATTGAATATTGACTATTTGCGGTATCGCTTCGCTCTGTCTTTTATATTAAAATCGATAGAATTCCTTAAATATTCAATCTGGCTATGGCGTAAATCATGAGAACATGATGGGATTTTGGAATTTAGGTGCTAAGGAGGAGAAAATTATGGATAAGTATGTATGTTCGGTATGCGGTTATGTTTATGACCCTGAGGATGGAGACCCGGATAACGGCATAGAGGCGGGGACCTCATTTGATGATCTTCCAGATGACTGGACCTGTCCGGTTTGCGGGGCGGAGAAATCCCTGTTTGAAAAGGAGGAGTAAGCCCTAAGGGAGAGTTATCATGGATGACAGGAGAGATTTCTTGAAAAAGTCGATTTTCCTGGCCGCTGGGATGGTTGTAGCCAAGTCCGCAACCGCCTTTGCTTCATCAGGAGACTTCCCTTCAGGTGTTGTATACACAAAGGATAACCCAGGTAAGTGGGCCAAGCAGGTAGGGTCGCATGCCCCTGAGGTGAAGGTGGAGGGGAAAAAAGTGACCCTCACCACCAAACACCCCATGTCCGAGAAACACTATATTGTCCGCCACACCTTAGTATCGGCAGATGGCGAGGTCCTCGGATCGAAGACCTTCTACCCTTCTGATAAAAAGGCGGTTTCTACCTATGAACTCCCGTCCAACCATGGATCCAAGTTTTATGCCACCAGTTTTTGCAATCTCCATGATTTCTGGGTGACGGGATTCATGGTTAAATAAGGAGAGGAAAGATGCTGCAAATAGAGGACCTGCAGGTTAAGATCGGCGATAAGGAGATCTTGAAACATATCGACCTTGAGATCCATCCAGGTGAGACCCATATCTTATTCGGTCCGAACGGGTCCGGGAAGACCTCCCTTTTAATGACAATTATGGGATACCCTCAATACAAAATAACGGCAGGGAAGATCATATTTAAAGGGGAAGATATAACAGATCTGCCAATAGACGAACGGGCCCAGTTGGGTATCGGCATGTCTTTCCAGCGCCCACCCACCATAAACGGTCTGAAGACCCGGCAGATGGTCCAGTTGTGCGCAAAGGACGAAGTAGATGAAGAGACCCTGGCAAAAAAGGTCAATTTTGAAGGGTTCTTAGACAGGGACGTGAATGCCGGGTTTTCGGGCGGTGAAATAAAGCGTTCTGAACTGCTTCAGTTGTTGGCGCAGAACCCTGATCTGATGCTTTTTGACGAGCCCGAATCAGGGGTTGACATGGAGAACATCTCTCTTGTGGGTAAGACCATTGCCTCTCTGTTGCAGAAAGGCTTTCTTGATGCTGAGACAAAACCGAAGATCCAGACAAAACGTGACAGGACAAAAATGGGGCTGATCATCACCCATACAGGATTTATTTTGGACTATGTCGCTGCTGACAAGGGTCAGGTCCTCTATGATGGCATGTTAAGCTGTGTAAGTAACCCGCATGAAATATTGAACTGCGTGGGTGAGTCCGGATATGAGGAGTGTGTCAGATGTATATCGACGATCAATTAAGGGAGCGTGCGAAGAAGGCAATAGAGAAGAAGGGCGCGATCGGTCCGGACGTTAATCTTCACGAATTCGATGACGCACCGGTGTCTCATCCCTACATGGCTGATGAAGATCTTTGCGCCATGCCGGGAGAAGAGCAGAAGCAGCTTATCATGGCTGGGCTGGATGTAACCAAGAAGGAAAGGGGCGGCACCTATTTTCAGAAAGATACGGAGGTGATTCATTGTCATTCGCAGCAAGATGGGATTGAAGTCATCCCCATCCGGAAGGCCCTGGAACACCATGACTGGATCCGGGATTATTACTGGAAATTAGCGGCCGTGGATGCGGACAAGTATACTGCTGCCGCAGAACTTGGATTGCATGACGGCTATGTTATCCGGTCCCTTCCGGGGAGCAAATCCATCTATCCTATTCAGGCCTGCCTTTACTTGGACAAGGATGGGATACAGCAGAATGTTCATAACATCATCATTGCGGAAGAAGATTCAGAGCTTCATATCATAACCGGGTGCGCCACATCACCCCATCTGAAAAGAGGGGTCCATGTGGGGATCTCAGAATTTTATGTAAAGAAAAACGCCAAATTGACCTTTACCATGATCCATAATTGGGCAGAGGATATGATGGTGCGTCCGCGTTCAGTGGCACAGGTGGAGGAGGGCGGTCTTTTTTTAAACAACTATATCTGCATGAAACCGGTCCGCTCTTTGCAGATGTATCCGACAACCCATTTGATCGGTAAGGATGCGGTGGCCCGGTTTTACAGTATCATTGTGGGGAGCCCCGGGTCCGAATATGATGTTGGCGGAAGGATATTTCTTAAACACCCTGGCAACCGGGCTGAAATCGTGTCCCGCGTTATCAGTAACGGCGGAAATATTATTGCCAGGGGCCATTTGATCGGGGAAGTGCCGGACATTAAGGCCCATTTGGAGTGTCGGGGTCTTCTTCTCAATGGCGGGTTTATCCATGCCATACCAGAATTAGAGGCGCATGTTGACGGTGTTGAGATGTCCCATGAGGCGGCGGTGGGTAAGATTGCCCCGGAAGAGATCGCCTACCTGATGTCCCGCGGACTCACCGAAGATGAAGCCACTTCCACCATTGTTCGTGGTTTTTTAAACGTTGATATCCCTGGCCTGCCTCCTCAACTGAAGGCAGAAATAGACAGGGTAATAGAAGAGAGTGACAAAGATGTAATGTGACCAACTAAAAAGGAGGAAATCATGAGCTTTGACACGTTTGAAGAGATTATTCGTTTTGCCATAGAGAGAGAAAAGGAAGCAGTCGACTTTTATGAGGAAGCCAGCAGGCTCGAGCCATATGCCTGGGCCAAAGAGACATTTGAGGGCTTTGCAAAAGAGGAGCAGAAACACCAGGCCCTTTTAGAAGGATTCCTCAAAGGGGAAAAAGTGGTGTCTGACTATAAATTTGAATGGATTACTGACATTAAGCGCAGCGACTATCTGGTGGATATGACATACGAAAAAGGGATGTCTTATCCAGACGCCCTGAGACTTGCGATGAAACGAGAAGAAAAGGCGCTGGCCTTTTATAATGA
>JAUWPC010000037.1 GCA_030611815.1 Desulfobacteraceae bacterium | reverse complement strand
GTAATCTTACTCAAAACGATTATGATTAAGATTACGATTAAGAGTATGAATCCAAAAACAAATTTCAAATGTGGCAGTTATTTCACCCTAATTTGTGTGCGTTTTTAAATCCAAAATCGTGC
The DNA here is from genome assembly GCA_030611815.1 of Desulfobacteraceae bacterium. Classification (GTDB taxonomy): domain Bacteria; phylum Desulfobacterota; class DSM-4660; order Desulfatiglandales; family Desulfatiglandaceae; genus Desulfacyla. The sequence continues at coordinate 15,585 of JAUWPC010000037.1, read as the reverse complement.
CTGAACAGGGTTTTCGTTCGGGCACGATTTACTATAAAAGATACTCGGGGTTTACATTCTGCAAGGCGTGGAAGATATTCCCCTTTATCTTCCGGTTTGACCTGTAAAAGCTTTTGAGCATATTCTTGATTTCCTCTCTTTTTGAAAAACCTGCGGTTGGGCAACCTAATTCAATCTTGTTCCAGCCCATAGATCTTACATAACGCTGTATGAGATCTTGCTCTATCAGATAGAGAGGTCTGATAAGAGTCAATTTTCCTTTAAAAAGCTCCTGCACAGGGAGCATGGTGCTTATAGACGCCCCGTAAAAAACATTCAGGAAAAAGGTCTCAATGACATCATCCTTATGGTGCCCAAATGCGATCCGGTTACAACCGATCTCTCCGGCCAACTGAAAAAGCAGCTTCCTTCTCATGTGAGAGCAAAGAAAACAGGGATTTTCCCGGTTATCCGGCCCGTGGGCCTTGGGACCGATGTCGCTTCTGAGGACTTTGTAATCAAAACCGTGTGTTGAAAAAAAGGAGGTCATCTGTCCCGCCGAATCAGCTCCGAAACCTGGATCCACATGCGCGGCAGTAATCCTGTATTCGATGGGTATCCGTTTAATCCTCTCCCTCAGAAGCCACAAGAGGGATAAGCTGTCCTTGCCGCCTGATACTGCAACTAACAAGTGATCGCCATCCCTTATCATCTGCTGATTGTGAATCGCCTTACCCATAAGGCGCTTCATTTCTTTTGCAACAAAAGCCATACCATAAACCTTAAGACAACCTGCAGGCGTTAACAGATCCTTGGCAGCTGTTCTCCCGTGAGCATAGAGAGTATGCGAGTTCCACCTACCTTAGTCTTGAGAAGGACCCGTCCGGGACTTTGATCTGTAACCTCGCCGATCATCTTGGAATTCTTTCCGTACTTATTCCTTTTCATGGCGCTGAGCACCGAATCGGCGTCTTGGGGTGCAACGGCAATCAGGCATTTGCCCTCATTAGCCAAATAGAGTGGATCAAGCCCCAAGATCTCTGAGGCAGCCACTACAGGCTTCGCAATCGGGAGAGAGTCTTCAAGGAGTTGGATGCCGACGCCGGATTGACCTGCAACCTCGTTCAAAGCTGTTGCAACCCCGCCACGAGTGGGATCTCTCAAGACATGAATTCGAGAACTGACCTCTAAGATAGATGAAACCAAAGAATTGAGAGGCGCGCTGTCGCTTATTAAGCCGGTCTTGAAGTCAAGGCCCTCACGACTGGTAAGTATGGCAATTCCGTGGTCTCCTATGTCGCCATTGATAAGGATTAGATCTCCCGGCCGGGCATTGTGGCTGCTCACATCAACACCTTTCGGCATTGATCCGATACCTGAGGTGTTTATGAAGATCTTATCCAGATTCCCCTTTGGCACCACCTTGGTATCTCCCGCGATCACCTTTACGCCGGCCTCTTGGGAGGCATAAGCAACTGAATCAACGATTTTGATAAGGTCTTCCATTGGGAGACCTTCCTCAAGGATAAGACCAAGAGTCAAATAAAGCGGGATCGCTCCCTGCATGGACAAATCGTTTACAGTGCCATGAACTGCAAGGCTTCCGATGTCGCCGCCAGGAAAAAAGATGGGGTCCACCACGTAAGAATCTGTGGTCATTGCAAACCTGCCCCCTGACAGGTCTACCACCGCGCTGTCATCCAACTTCCTCAGGAATTCGTTATCGAGACGACTGATTAAGATGTCATGGACCAGCTCGTGGGAGGCCTCGCCCCCGCTCCCGTGATCAAGCGTGACATGGTTTGTTATCATTATTTCCTCATCTCACATCCTGTATCTGACACCCTTGTATCTTGCATCTTGCATCCAGTATCCAGGAACCAGCATCGCTTCGCTACCTATGCGGCTCAACAATCACCTTGATGCAGTCGTGTTCGGTGGGGGCACAGACCGCCTGGAATCCGAGGTGAGCCTCGGACATTCTTAGCCTGTGGGTCACTGTTTCCAAAACATGAACCCCCCCCCTTTTTATAAGTTTAAGGGCTGTCCGGCAGTCAAAGGGTGCGCCTGCGTAAGTGCTGGTGAGGGTTATCTCGGTTCTCCAGAACAGGTCATTTATCGTCGCCGGAAGGGTTGCGCCCTCAGCAGCGCCTGCAAAGAAGAGGACAGTCCCCCCTTTTTCCACGGCATTGAGGGCTAATGGAATAAATCCATCAAAACATATAATTACTAAGTCGGCCAGGCGACCATCATTGGCCTGGCGAAGAAGCTCTGGGATTTTGTCATTCGCGTGGAGGGCAAGGTCGGCCCCCATTTCCTCCGCCTTTTTGAGCCTGAAGGAGATAGTATCTGCCGCCACCACCAGCCCCGCTCCAAGGGCACGGGCAAGACCCACATGGAGCAATCCGGATATTCCGCTCCCTAATACAAGCACCGTCTGCCCAGGCCTTAACCGTGCGTTCTTCTGGCCTCTTAAAACACAGGCTAATGGTTCCATAAAGGAGGCCTCCTCATAGGTGACTCCCTCAGGGATATGAAAAACACCGCGATCCACGTTGATGGCAGGAACTCTGACATATTCCGCGAATCCCCCGGGCTCGAAATGGGTCCCCTTAAGCAGGGTTTCGCAGACAGTATGGTGCCCGCTCAGGCAATAATGGCATGTGTTACAGGGGACATGGTGTGTTACGGCCACCCGGTCTCCAGCCTTGAATTTTTCTACCCCATCCCCTACTTCGACTACTTCTCCTGCCACCTCATGACCCAAGACAAGAGGCACCTTATCGCGCCTGTACCACTCCATCACATCACTACCGCATATACCGCTTGCAGCAACCTTCAAAAGAAACTCGCCAGGCCCTATTTGAGGCGTTGGCATCTCTTCTAAGCGAACGTCATTATTGCTGTAATACATTAAAACGCGCATTGCTCTGTGGATCACTGATTATTTGGCATTGATTAGGTTGGACGTAGTGCCGTGTCCTGAAAGTTTTTTCTGTAAAATTGGCAATTTAAGTTGCCTGTGAAATAATAATCGAATAACGATCAAGGAGTGACGAGTGACGAAGGAAAACAAAGAATTAACCTTGAGGATCGTCTCATTGATTTTGCCGTAAGAATTCGTAATTCGGGACTCGGCGGTGACCTCGATTGTTGAAGAAAGATGTTAATAGGCTGCAGTTAATCCATATTGTCGGCATTATCTAAGTAATTGTTCGTTAGATATTATCAATACATTAGCACGTATTTGAAAATATAAGTGGATTATATATGGCGAATATCCGGTCACTTTGCTTTCGAAAATGTAAGAAAGAACTTTTCGGACGGTGCAGTAGATCGTCAATCCTAACAGGGATATTTGACTATAATAGTCTCTTCCCGCCCTGGTCCAACAGATATAATAGAGGCGGGAATCTCTGTGATATTTTCGATGGCTTTAATATAGGCCCTGGCCTCTTCAGGCAACTGATCCACCTCCCTTGCCCCGGAGATATTATCCTGCCAGCCGGGCAACTCCTCGTAGAGAGGTTTGCATGCAGCCATTCTCTTAAGACTCGCCGGCCTGGAATCGACCCGTTCGCCATCAATCTCATACCCCACACAGATCTTGAGGCTTTTAAGACCTGTGAGGACGTCTAACTTGGTAATAGCAAGGCTATCCAGACCGTTTAGCCGTACAGAATCGCGCACTACTACCAGGTCAAGCCAGCCGCAGCGCCGGCGTCTCCCCGTGGTGGCGCCAAATTCCTTTCCCTGCTCCTGTATGTAGTCGCCTGTTTCATCTTCGAGCTCTGTCACAAATGGCCCCGCACCGACCCTTGTGGTATAGGCCTTGACAATGCCGACCACATGGTGAAGCTGTTTCGGACCTATCCCTGCCCCCGAGCAGGCCGTGCCTGCGACCGGATTAGAAGAGGTGACATATGGATAGGTCCCATGATCAATATCCAAGTGAGTTCCTTGGGCACCTTCAAACAAAATCCCCTTTTGGGCCTTCAATGCCTGCTCCAATTCCACGGACACGTCAGTAATAAATGGGGCCAATTTTTCTCCCATAGCAAGGTAGCTATCCAATATCGGCTGTGGTTCTAAAGGTTCAGCACCCAGGAATTTCTCTAATAAGAAGTTTTTTTCCTTCAGGTTTTCTCTTACCTTCTCTTCTAATATTTCAGGTTCAGTAAGATCCACCGCCCTTACGCCACTCCTTGATATCTTGTCTTCGTAGCAGGGGCCAATTCCGCGTCCCGTGGTCCCTAATTTGGCTTTCCCCTTTGCAGCCTCCCTGGCCAGATCAATGGCCTTATGGTAAGGCATGATGATATGGGCTTTTTCACTTAATGAAAGCCTTTCGGGTCCTATTAATATCCCGGTCTTTTTCAGGTTTTCGATTTCTTCCAAGAGGACTTCCGGATCAACGACAAGGCCGTTTCCGATTAGGCATTTCTTGTCTTCGTAAAGTATCCCAGAAGGGATAATGTGAAAAATGAATTGCTTTCCATCCACCACCAGGGTATGACCTGCATTATTTCCACCCTGAAATCTCACGACCAGATCCACCTTCGCCGTCAAAAGATCTACTACCTTTCCCTTTCCTTCATCACCCCATTGGGTTCCAACCACTACGATATTGGACATATTTTTCTCCTTATGCATGGAAGCCCTTGGCTAAAAACAACGCCTGGGCCAAAAAATCCTAAAACTCAAATCCCTTTTCCCTAAAAAGTCTCAAACCTGCATCAACCACATCGGGATCATAAAGGATACCGCTATTCTTCGATATCTCCTCCATTGCCCTCTCAAGTCCCAAGGATGCCCTATAAGGTCTGTGAGATGCCATCGCCTCGACAACATCAGCTACGCCTAAGATTTTGGCGGCCAAATATATCGCGTCGCCCAAAAGCCCTTGAGGGTATCCCGAACCATCAATCCTTTCATGATGCTGGAGCACCATCTGAGCCACCGGCCATGGAAATTCTATCCCTTTTAGGATGTCATAGCCTATCTGGGGATGCTCTTTAATCATTCCCATCTCAAGTTTTGTCAATTCAGCGGGTTTACTGAGAATCTGTCCTGGAATTGCGTTTTTCCCAATATCATGTATCATGGCGGCCATGCGCACGCCATCAATCTGGTCCTGAGGCAAACCCATCTCTTTGGCAATGGCACCTGCAAAAGTGGCGACTCGTTTCTGATGGCCGGATGTGTAGGGGTCCTTCTTCTCAATGGCTAAGACCAACGCCTCCACAATACTCTCCATAGCCGTTCGAAGCTTTTTGAGGCTGTCGCGCAGTTCTTCCTCTGCCCTATTCCGTTCCCGGATATTAGTGCGTTCTCTCAGAACACGCCTTAGCCTGAGAATCAGCTCGTGCATGCCAATCGGTTTTTCCAAGAAGTCGCTGACACCGATTTCTATGACCTTATCGTATGAATATTCATCTATAAAACCTGTGATAAGGATAACATCAGCGTCATGCTCATCCTTTACCCTCTTGGCTAATTCGATGCCGTCCATGCCCGGCATCATAATATCGGAAATAACCACATCGGCGCCCTTCTCTTCTAAAATCTTCAATGCCTCTAATCCATCGGAAGCAACAGAACATCCGTAACCGGATCTCTCCACTCCCTCACGTATAAGATACCTGAGCGTCTCTTCATCATCTACAACCAGTATATGAGGCTGGCCATGCTCTTTTTCGTTATTCATTGTTTTGCTTACCAACTTGATTTTTTAGGGAGATCTGAATTCCGGCATAGTCCTCGGGTGTATCAATATCCCTGCCATCATATGGCCCTTCCGGCTCGATCAGGCAGACTTGATCTCTGTATTTCGTAAAAAGGGCCCTGGCACCCACATCACCCTGCAGGATCAGCAATTCCGGATACAACTCACGGCTGAAAATCATCGGATGAACTGGCCTCTCTTTTCCCTTGATCGCGCCAATCGGCAGCCCGGACTGCAGATACCGACGGAGCAAGAGGTCTATTAGATCCCTGTGGATGAAGGGCATATCACCCAACAGGATCATCACATGATCGTGGGTGTTCTCAATCTCTGATAGGCCGGCTATAATGGAAGAGCTGATACCCTGCTTGAATTGCCGGTTTTCGATGATGCTCAGTTTTGGCTGAGGGGAAACAGGGTTAATGATTTTCTTGATCTCCACGGCCTGATATCCCAGAACCAATACCACCTTATCCAGCTCCGAGTTTAAGGCCTCGACTAATACCCGCTCGATAAGTGTCTTCTCCCCGAGGGGCAAAAGTTGCTTTGTTTTGCCCATCCGTGTGGACGCGCCAGCGGCAAGGAGGATGCCTGCAATCCTTTTTACACGCTGGTTCATATCTGTCCTATTCAGAGCCTCCCTCGAACCCCTTATCAAAAACCTTCAGGTTGATTTCCCTGAAACGGTCAGGGCTGACCTGAGCTATGGTCTCCTTTAGTTCGTCATAGCTAATGGGACCTTCCTGAAAGGCAGAAAAAAAGCCGAGCAAGGCAAGATTTGTTGACATAGGGGCCGCTAATTTTACCGCGATGTCCGAGGCCGGGATGGAACGACACTCGATCCCGATCTTTTCGAGATAAGGCCTTACCTCTTTTCGGGGGAAAGAGGTTTTTGGAGCGTTTGCATAGAGTTTTCCACCCTTAGCAAGAAAGGGGATATTACGGTAGGCCTCGTTCTCCTCCAACGCGAGCAGGATATGGGCCGAACCGGCCCTGACCAGGCTCCCTCTTACGCCTCCGACCCTGAGGTGAGAAACAACGGATCCACCGCGCTGGGCCATTCCATGGGTCTCGGCAACCAAAATCTTAAGTCCTTTGTTAACAGCAGACTGGGCCAGGAGCTTGGTCATGAACAGTATGCCCTGGCCTCCCAAACCACTCAAAACAAAATTGATGTTTTCCATCGATGTTACTCTCTCTCCTTAGGGTTCGCTCAAAAATAAGTTTGCAGAATTGACGCTCAGATTTAGGTCGGATTCGGAGTCTCGCGAGCTCGCTTACCTGGTTGCTGCAATTGAGTGAAGCCACAGAAATAGTGGACTATTTAGAGGACTTCACGATTGAGCAACGGCCGAAGACGGCCTAAAGCTGAGATGTCCCGCTTCAGCGGGATGAACCTATTTTTGAGTGAGCCCCTAAGCCTCTATAATGGCGCCCTTGGGGCATATCTCTAAACAAACGCCACACTGGGCACAAAGGGTTTGATCAACCGCGGTTCGTTCCAGATCAGGGTCCTTATAAAGCGCCGGGCATTCAAACCAATCGTGGCAGAAATTACACTCCACGCAATCTTCCGTTACAACTATTTCCTTTTTCTGTGGAATGGCCTCTTCCCTGTAGGCGATGACGCAGGGATGGCGCGCGATAATAACCGCGACCCCGCCAGCCGGATCACTTGTATATTCGGCAGCTTTTTTAATCAATTTGACCATTGCCTTTAGATCATAAGGATCCACTGTCTCGATAAAATCGACGCCGCAACCGGCGACAACCCTTTCAAGGGGGATCGTTTTCCCCTTGGTCCCATCCGCACGGATCCCCAATCCCGGAGTGGGCTGCATCCCTGTCATTGCGGTGGTCTGGTTATCCAAGATCACCAAGATAAATCGAGAGTCATTATAAACCGCGTTTAGCAATCCCGCGGGGCCTGAATGATAAAAAGTGGAATCTCCGATGGTGGCTACGATAGGTTGTTCAACTTGATCATGGGCAAAAGAATGATAGAAACCTGAGGCCATGGTTATGCCGGCCCCCATGTCCAAACAGGTATCAACTCCCCCTAAGTTTATCCCTAAGGTGTAACAGCCGATGTCAGAGGTAAATATCGCCTTTGGCCTGGCCTTCCTGATGGCAAAAAAGGAGGCCCTGTGAGGGCAACCGGGACAGAGGGTGGGCTTACGTATGGGGAGTTCAAGCCCCTTCACCAGTTCAATGGCGCTCTCGTGCCCCTCGCTGCTCAGCCCTTTCATCTGTAGTTCTTCAAGGGTTTTATTGATGAGGCCATAGATCACCTCGGGCACCAGTTCACCTTCCGATGGGATATGGCCTGAAAACCTGCCGAGGACCTTCTCCCTGTCTCTCAGGAAATATTCTATCACCGTATCTGTCTCTTCAATGACAAGCACCTTTTCACAGGCAGACATGAACTCCTTGGCTAACCCCTCTGGAAATGGATGGGGCGCACACATTTTCAGGACCGGGATATCCTTCCGGTCTTCATCCGACAATATGTCCCGCACAACCGAATAAGGCACGCCGCCAGCCAAAATACCCAAGGGGTACTTTTCCCCTGACTTTAGATCGTGAAAGTTGAACGGATCGAGTTTTTCGAACCTGCGCCCGATTTCCTTTAATTTTCGATTCAGCTCACCATGGAGAATAAAACGAAATCGGGGCGTCGCCGCCCATCGGCCCGGGTTCTTTTCAAAAGATGCCTTCTGGTCATTGTTTTTTAGCCCTCCCCATGTCAGGTTCTCCCTGGCATGGCACACCCGAATGGCCGGCCGCACAATGACCGGCACCTGGAATTCTTCAGAAAGATCAAAGGCAACTCCCACCATCTGTCTCGCCTCTTCAGGGCTGGAAGGGTCTAACACCGGGACCTTGGCAAAGCGGGCCATCAACCGGGTGTCCTGTTCGGTCTGGGAGGAGTGTGGACCCGGGTCATCACAAGAGATAATAACAAACCCTCCCGTAGTCCCGATATAAGCTGCGCTCATAAGTGAGTCAGCCGCCACATTCAGCCCCACCTGTTTCATACAGCATGCCGCCCTCTTCCCTGAAACGGCGGCGGCAAAGGCGTTATCAAAGGCCACCTTCTCGTTGGTGGACCACTCCACATAGGTGTTGAGGCCCGCGGATTTGATCAGTCGAACCACCTCGGGCAGGATCTCCGAACTCGGCGTTCCCGGGTAGGAGGTCACCACCTGACACCCGGCCTCAAGCAGACCTAAGGCGATGGCGCCATTTCCCAAAAAAATCTCTTTTTGCTTCATCACTATTCTTTCGTCCCCTGTTTGGATTTTTCGATCATTTCAGCAATAGAGGACATCTTAAGACGACCTCCCATAAATCAGGCGAAAGGGTAGTCGCTCCGGGCCATAAAGTCAAGCAGGGAGATGACGGGTTCTTGCGCCGTTCCGTGCATTGACATAAGGGCTTTGATGCCCTAAGATTGTCACTGTCATAAGATGAACCTGCCCTGTAGAATTGCGGGACACTGCGTTGGGCATTACGACTCAAATGGACGATATTTCGAGCCTGGGAGTTACCTCGATGCATCTCAATAGTCTTACACTTCTTCACGAAAAATACCCGACAAAAGAGTACTATCCTTTTAACCTGCAGGTCCTCCGCCAGACCAGGAGGATTGAGTTCCTCTCTCCGGTGACCTTTTTCGTGGGCGAAAATGGCACAGGGAAATCGACGCTCCTGAAGGCCCTTTGTCAAAAATGTGGTATCCACATATGGCGGGGGGTTCAAGGGGCCCGGTTAGAGACCAACCTGTATGAGGAAGCGCTTTATAAGTTTATTGAAGTCGAGTGGAGCAATGGAAGGGTCCCGGGGTCTTTTTTCGGGTCAGAGACATTCCGGGATTTTGCCCAGTGCTTAGATGAGTGGGCAACAGCAGACCCTGAAATGCTCAACTATTTCGGTGGCAAATCCCTTATTACCCAGTCCCATGGTCAATCCCTCATGACCATGTTCAGGGCTCGTTATCGGATAAGGGGGCTCTATTTCTTAGATGAACCCGAGACCGCCCTTTCACCAAAAAGCCAGTTGGAATTGCTTAAGGTGCTGAAAGATATGGGCGAGGCAGGGCATGCGCAATTCATCATCGCTACTCACTCCCCGATTCTCTTAGCCTGCCCTGGAGCGGATATTTTTAGTTTTGATGAGATGCCTGTGCGAAAAATTAACTACGAAGAGACAGAACACTACCTGGTATACAAGAACTTCATGGAGGATAGAGAGAAATACCTGAAAGAGATGTGACTTCCTTGAATTCCGGCTTTATTACCCCCTGATCAGGACTCTTTTTCCGTCCTTTTTTTTGCCTGTTCAATCAATTCTAAGAGGGAGGCCATCTTAGTAGTTTTTGGTTTGGTAAATGCCTTTTCCCATTCCTCGGGTTCAAGTTCTTCCCTCAGATACTCTTCCACAAGAAAATGCGGATACCAGCAATCCATGGTTTTAAAGCAGGGCAGACCCCTATTTTCTCTCCGGCAGAAGGAAAAAGCGATTTGATGGCCTAATCTGGGGCAACGGATCATATAATCATCACCCGGCGGGGTGCTCTCTCTTTTCATGATATTCTCTTTTAAAAAATACTACCGAAGGCCGAGGTGTCGACCTCCGGTAGGGGTGGTTGAATCTGTGATCAGGAATTAGATATTTCCTGCTCTGTACTGTTTTGGTTTGGGGAGAGGCTCGATGTCTGCCAGCGCCCTCTTGATGTCCTCTGCAGGCAGGGGGTAATCTGCTAATTGCCCCTCAAAATATGCCTGATAGGCCGCCATGTCCACCAGGCCATGTCCACTCCAGTTAAAGAGGATGGCCTTTTCCTTTCCTTCTTCCTTGGCCTTGAGGGCCTCACGGATCACCATTGCAATGGCATGGTTGCACTCGGGCGCGCTGATGAATCCTTCGGTCTTGGCAAATGTAACGCCTGCCTCGAAGGTCTCCATTTGATGGATTGCTACAGGCCTGATCAGATCATCCAGGATGAGTTGGCTGATAATCGGGGCCATCCCGTGATACCGTAGCCCGCCCGCATGGATAGGAGCAGGGACAAAGTTGTGACCGAGGGTATGCATCGGGAGGAGGGGGGTCATCTGAACCGTGTCCCCAAAATCATAGGCAAAGGGTCCTTCAGTCATTGTGGGGCATGAGCTTGGCTCAACGGCTATGATATCTATCTCCTTGCCGTGGATTTTGTCACAGACAAAGGGGAGGCAGTTCCCAGCAAAATTACTCCCGCCACCCGCGCAACCGATAATGACGTCAGGGTAGTCTCCGGCAATGGCCATCTGTTTCTGTGTTTCAAGTCCGTTTATAGTCTGGTGAAGCATCACATGGTTGAGTACGCTGCCGAGGGAATACTTGCTGTTTTCGCCCGTGACCGCGGCCTCAACCGCCTCACTGATGGCCATGCCCAGACTTCCGGGACAATCCGGATCCTCGGCCAGGATTTTCCGGCCGGCCTCGGTCTCATTGCTGGGGCTTGCCACACAGTTTGCGCCCCATGTCTCCATCATATGCCTACGATATGGCTTTTGATTAAAGCTGATCTTCACCATATAGACCTTGCACTCCAGTCCAAAAAAAGAACAGCTCATGGCGAGAGCGCTGCCCCACTGGCCGGCGCCGGTCTCGGTGCAGATCCTTTTGGTGCCGGCGACCTTATTGTAATAGGCCTGCGCAATAGCAGTATTAGGTTTATGGCTGCCAGGAGGGCTCACCCCTTCATTCTTGAAGTAGATCTTGGCCGGGGTGTCGAGGTGTTTTTCAAGGTTGTAGGCCCTGTAAAGGGGTGTGGGCCGCCATATTAGGTACTTTTCTAAAACCGCTTCCGGGATATCTATCCATCTCTCTGTGCTCACCTCTTGCTCAATCAGGTTCATGGGAAAAATGGGGGCCAGGTCATCAGGACCAACCGGTTGACCGGTCCCCGGATGCAAGGGTGGTTCCATTGGTGTAGGCATATCTGCCATAATGTTGTACCATTGACGCGGCATTTCCGACTCGGGTAAAAAAATCTTTTTGACCTCCATGACTCCTCCTTTTTTCTGTTTTAAGTTGTTATTAATTCAATCCGTGACGACTAATACTACGGATCGGCCTTAACCCATTCTGATGATCTCTTTCCGATATCAGGCTCTCACGCATCTTTTAGAAGCACTAAATTCTGACCGCTTGAAACGAGCTGAAGGCTAACCGCTTTGTTCCACAAAGTCAAGTCAAGAAATAAAGACTGAATTAAGTTCATCCTGGATGTACTTGAGCCGGTCGATCTCATCCTCTCCGATCATTGTGTCCATTTCACCGGACTTTATCCTTTTCCGCAACGCCTTGAGTTCATTTTCCAGATCGATGATGGTGTTTATCATAGGGGTCTTCATATCTGCCACTTCTGCCTCGGCCGGCGGCTTCTCTGAGACCACCTCTCTCTGCTTGAGGATAAGCCGCTCCTTCCACTTGGGAATATGAGCGATCAGATTGAGTCTTTCCTGGATCTTCTCTGCCAGGGCCTCGCTGGCAGTCGCCTCTCCATGAACTACGAAAACCTTAGGTTTCGATTCAAAATGAGAGACCCACTCAAGGAGATCCTCCTGGTCGGCGTGGGCTGAAAACCCGCCGATGGTAAACACTTTTGCTCTCACTGCCACGTTTTCTCTGAATATCTTGACCTGTTTTGCCCCATCAACGATCTTGCGGCCGGTAGTCCCTTTTGCCTGGAACCCCACAATAACGATACTTGCGCCTTTCCGCCAGAGATTATGCTTCAGATGATGTTTTATCCGTCCGGCAGTGCACATTCCACTCCCGGCAATAATAATGGCAGACCCTGGCTTTTCGTTGATGGCAATGGACTCTCTTGTGGTAGACGTGAACCGGAGATTGGGCATGCCAAAGGGATCATAGCCTGAGTCCACTATGGCCTTCGCCTCTTCATCGTAGTACTTTTTGTTTTTTCTGAAGATCTCAGTGGCCTTGATAGCCAAGGGACTGTCTAAGTATATCGGGATATCCGGGATGAGACCATCACGCAGAAATTCACCCAGGATATACAGGATTTCCTGTGTCCTTTCTACGGCAAAGGCCGGGATTATGATCTTCTCTCCAGCGGATACGCTGTAACTAATGGCCTCTACAAGCTCATGTTTGCTGTCTTCAAATGTGCGGTGAAGGCGGTTGCCATAGGTGGACTCGACAAATAGGCAATCGGCATCAAAGACCTCATGCGGGTCCCTGACAATTAACTGGTCCTTCTTCCCCAAATCCCCGGAAAAAACGATCTTAAATGTTCCCCCCCCCTCTTCCACCCACAACTCTAAGATGGAAGAGCCTAAGATATGCCCAGCATTCCTGAGCCGGGCCTTCATGCCAGGCTCAACCGTGACAATATTATCCCTCTCCATGGGGCTCAGCAGTTTCAGGCTTGCCTCTGCGTCCTCTGTCGTATAAAGGGGGGTCACGTCGGTTTTAGCCTGGCGTTTATTCTTACGCGTCTGCCACTCTGCGTCCATCTCCTGTATGTGGGCCGCATCTAAGAGCATAATCTCACAGAGTTCCGCTGTTGGAGGGGATGTGATGATCTTGCCCCTAAACCCATCCTTAACTAATTTTGGAATCCGACCGCTGTGATCGACATGGGCGTGGGTCAGGAAAAGGGTCTGGATCTCCCCTGGATCAAAGCCCCATTCCTCCCAGTTGCGCCTTTCCATCTGCCTTCCGCCCTGAAAAAGCCCACAGTCCACAAGTATCTTCTTACCGTGAGGCGATTCAACGAGGTAGCAAGATCCAGTAACAGACCCTACTCCGCCAAGACATGTAATCCTAATCATATTGATCTCCTTTCGTTGGTCGGGTTGCGGGTTGCGAGCAAAGCATCCATTCATCTTTTGCTATTCAATCGACAATCATCAATCATCAATCCGAACCGGATGGCGGTATTTCTTTCCCAAATAGTTCTTAGCCACAAGGGTGTCGCCATCCCTTTCCATTACGTATTCAGGCAAGAGCGGGACCTTTCCCCCGCCGCCCAACAGATCAACGGCAAAGTGAGGCACGCACAGGCCGGATGTGTGGCCCTGAAGTCTGGCTATAATCTCAATCCCCCTGTTGAGGGGGGTCCAGAAGTGAGAAGTTCCCTTTGCAGGATCTGCCTGAAACAGATAATAGGGCCGGACCCGGATTGTCAAGAGTTTCTGCATCAATGTCCTGATTATCCCGGCCTCATCATTAATCCCTTTCAGGAGCACTGTCTGGCAGCCCAGGGGGATACCCGCATCGGCCAATCTATTGCACGCTAAGGAGGACTCGGGGGTAATTTCATCAGGATGGTTAAAGTGGGTATTGATATAAAGGGGCTGAAAGCTCCCTAACATATTAGCCAATTGCGGGGTGATTCTCTGGGGGAGGGCGCAGGGGACCCTCGTGCCGATCCGTATAATCTCCACGTGGGTCATCGACCTCAGGTCCCGCAAGATGTGGAAGAGTTCCCGGTCTTCTAAAAGGAGAGGGTCCCCCCCTGAAAGGAGTACATCTCTGATCTCTCTGTGACCCCTGATATAGGAAAGCCCATCCCTTATCGAGGACCTGGTCACCATGGAGGAACGGCCGACCTTCCTCTTCCGGTTGCAAAACCGGCAGTACATGGCGCAACAAGAGGATATGAGAAAAAGTACACGATCCGGATACCTGTGGGTCAACCCCGGGACCGGGGAGCATCCCTCCTCATTCAGGGGATCATCAAAACCCGCTTCATTAAGGATTTCTCTAAGATCCGGGACGCACTGTTTGTAAATGGGGTCATCTTTCTCTTTTATCAGGCTTAGATAGTAAGGGTTGATGCGCATCGGATATCGGGCAACCACCTTTTGAAGAAGGGCTCTGTCTATTTCAATAGATGCTGGCAGGGCATCAGGGGTCGTGATGCTTTGAGAAAGGATCTGTTTCCATGATGCCCCTCCCCGGTAATCCATATCCCCGGCCTTCAAGAGGAGACCTTCTTCCCTGAAAGGATATCATGGCCTTTAGGCCCGCAGTTGAAAAGGAGGTCAAAGGCCGAGAGGTTAGGAATGAACTGACCCCATAGTTGGGGATAGACCGGTGGACGGGCATTGAACAACTTGAGACTAATACCCCCCTTTTCAAATCCCTCCTGATCGAGATATTTTTTGGCCCCGCTCTGTGCTAAGAATTGTGTGGCCCCAAGTTTCCTGCATACTTCTACAGAGAGCCGGGGCTCGCCTGTTTCAATGTCGAGCTTTGATAATAATTCAATTTTGGCCGGAATTCGAAGGTGCTTCATCAGGTACTCGATAATTTTCAGGTTGAGATCGATCAGTTTCTCGAATCTTTCAGAGAAGATTTTCTCTAAGAAGGCCACATGGTCCTCAAAAAAAGGGGCGTTTGCGTAGGCGCTCTTTAAACTAACCAAATGCTTTCTTGCCCAACGACCCTCGTTGCAAATCCTGACCTCATCGATTTTTTGCAACCCCAGTCCCTTTTTCCACACTGGGATGGTCATCCAGAGGGCGCCCTGGTCATTCTTAAAACGGTTTCTTGTAAGCCAGGTGGTACCCCTGGGAAACTGAACCCGGTCCATTATAACAAGCAGATCAGAACGGAGGGCCTTGGCAAAAAAACCGGAAAAAGGGGCAAAATATGGCTGGTAGGCGGATATGATCATGGTAAGGATCAGGGATGAAATAACTTCCCTATTTCTTATTTCCTAATCTTAATCTTAATCATAATCTTAATCTTAATCATAATCATAGTAACTCTTCAATATTCAGTGGCAGTATAAAAGGCTTACGCCTAAATTCCTAACAGGACGTTACCTGTTAAGGTTTTATCCGCGAGATATTGAGAAG
>JAUWPC010000144.1 GCA_030611815.1 Desulfobacteraceae bacterium | reverse complement strand
CCATGTTTCGCCAAAATTCAAAACTGCGGAAGAAGGATTGAAATGGTTGAAAAAATAACAGCTTATCAGTTCAGCAAGCGTTTTAAAAAGGAATATAACAGACTGCCCAAAAAAATCCAAAAAGCCTTCAATGAAAAACTGGCCCTCTTTTTGAAAGAAATATCTCACCCCTCGCTCAGAGTTACGCGAATCCAGGGAACAAAGAATCGGTGGGAGGGATCTGTTACCATGAAATATCGGTTCACCTTTGAATTTTTAAAAGACGAAGTTCTCTTTCGAACCATAGGGACACATGACATATTGAAACGATGAAACCAACATCTCTTTTTTAATCATCTTCCCGTATCCAGGATGCGCCCGACCCCTACATGAACGACCCTCCGAACATCCAGCATTTTTCCCCATTATGCTCACCAAAATCATATCATGGGCACGGGGGACGGGCATAATCAAATAACTAACTCATCTATGAGCAAATCGTTCTGATCTGCAATGCGCTCCCCTCTTTTTACTGCAGACCCTACACCAGGCTGTGTCATCCCGAGCCGCTTCCCTATCTCAGTCAACCCATATCCAAGTTCCCTGACTGCCCAGTAACAGAATAGCCCACGAGCCTCCGCTTTTACCTTTTCCCTGCTGCCAGAGTAAATTCCTTTTCTTTCCAGGTTGAATATTTTACAGGCTCTATCCTCTACTGTTCTTAAATCATATCCCAATCTCTCTCCGGTGAAAACAACCTGATATCAAAGTTGCGTTGATTGACCAACCGCACATGTCGAAAAGTTTCGGGCCTGACACTTTTATATTGACGCGCGACACTAAAGTGTGACATATTAATGTCGTCTTTACTGATTTACGCGATCATGAAAGACGTATAAATTTGTTTTGCACAAATTTCTCAAGAGGAAATGATCATGTCACGTATTGTGCCTGCCGAAGAATTTGACCTGATCGAACAGGTGATTTCAGAGTACCCCGAGGGGATTGGGATTTCAGCGCTTGAGAAAGCCCTGGCCCTTGATTTACCCAAAGCCCTCAATCGTCGCACCTTGCAGCGCCGTCTGGAACGTCTCCTTGCAGATAAGCGCATAGTAACCGAAGGGGAAAGCATCTCGCTGGTTTACAAGCGCGCTCCCAGCGTGGACATCATCGCGCAGTCTTTAGTCGCGGAGTCTTCAATCAGAGGAGAATTGGAAATTCACGTCCCGGTTTCACCGGAGGGCGGAATTATCCGCGATCTCGTACGGCAACCGCTGATGCGGCGTAAACCGGTAGGTTATCAGCGTTCATTCTTAGAGGAGTACGACCCGGGCGTTACCTTCTATCTCTCCGAGGCCCTGCGCGCCCAGTTCCATGAGATGGGCCGCACGCCTGCGAGCGAACGTCCCGCGGGCACTTATGCAAGAGAGATCCTGAACCGATTGTTGATTGATCTGTCATGGGCCTCTTCTCGTTTGGAGGGGAATACTTACAACCGCCTCGATACCCAAAAGCTGATCGAATTCGGTCAGGCGGCAGAGGGTAAAGACATACAGGAAACCCAGATGATCCTGAATCACAAGGCGGCCATCGAAATGCTCATTGAAGACGTCGAGCAGGTCGGGTTCACTCCATTCACCTTTCAGAACCTGCACTCTATCCTGTCGGAAAACCTGTTGCACGACGAAGACGCCGGTGGAAGGTTGCGCCGCCGACCAGTCGATATTTCAGGGTCGGTATTCTACCCACTGGCCATGCCCCAGGTTTTGGAAGATTATTTCCGTCTGCTGCTGCAGAAAGCTTCTGCCATTCCCGACCCCTTCGAGCAGGCGTTTTTCGTGATGGTGCAGTTGCCTTATCTGCAACCTTTTGAGGATGTCAACAAGCGTGTTTCTCGTCTTGGAGCCAACATTCCACTGATTCGGAACAACCTGTGCCCCCTCTCCTTTATCGACGTACCCGAACAGGCGTACATAGATGGCACTCTGGCCGTGTATGAATTTAATCAAATTGATCTGTTGCGGGATGTATTCATCTGGGCCTATGAACGTTCGTGTCAGCGATACCTTGCAATCACGCAGACAACGGCTGAGCCTGATCCCCTGCGTATCCGTTATCGGGAGACATTGATCCTGGCCGTGCAGGCAATTGTCCGGAACCGTAAGATACCATCAGCTCTGAATGTTCTGCGCTTGGCAGATGAATTGGTACCGGAAACCGATCAGGAGGTCTTCGTTAAAATGGTGCTGGAGGCCTTGCAGCGCATCCACGAGGGCAGCGTGGCCAGGTACCGGCTGAAATTGTCCGATTTTCAAGCGTGGAAGCGGATTCGAGAGGGGAGGTGCGGGAGGCTGGTAGAAAAGTAAGTTTTAAGGAGGGATTCGAAAATCTAACGGATTGAATCGCGTGAAATGGCGTCTACGGTAAAGCGCCAGTGAAACGTGAAGGGAATGCGTCCTTTCTGTTTTTGAGCTGCAGGGGCGTGTTGGGGGGTTGGAATTGGAAATGGCCCCCGACCGTGTACCCTTCCGATGCGCTACAGGGTACGCAGCGGGTTATGGTAAGCAACGGCAGGGGAGGGAAAAGTATGCATAAGCGCCACCTGTCAAGACGTGAGTTTCTAACAACCTGTGGAAAGAGTTTCTGTGCTCTTTCCACTGCTCATTTGTTTTGTTCTCCAGAAATTATTCAGGCACAAATGCTAAAAAAAGGCCTCATTAAAACAAAACTTTCCCCTTATTTCACCACGCTGAGTGGAGGAAAAATCCAGTGTGAACTTTGCCCCAGGCGGTGTTGTCTTCCTGAGGGGGAAAGGGGTTTTTGCGGAGTTCGTGAAAACAGGGACGGAAAATGCTACAGTTTGGTCTATGGGAACCCCTGTGTCATTTATTTAGACCGAATCGAGAGAGAACCCTTTTTCCACGTCCTTCCAGGCACCAACTCCTTAACCCTGTCAACGGTAGGCTGCAATTTCCGGTGTAAGTTCTGTGAGAACTGGGAAATCTCGCAAGCTTCCCCGGAGGACGTATACAGTCAAGAGCTTACGCCAGAACTTGTGGTAAAAAAAGCCAAACAAATGGGGGCTCAGTCTATTGCTTACACTTACGCAGAACCTACAATATTCTATGAATATATGTTTGATATTGCCTACCATGCCAAGAAGGCGGGTCTTCTGAATGTGATCCACTCTAACGGGTTTATCAATCCGGATCCGCTGCGAGAGCTGTGCAAACTCTTAGATGCAGCCCACATTGATCTCAAGGGGTTTACCAAGAGATGTTACCGCGAATTGTCTGAGGGAGAGCGGGGCCCAGTGTTCGAAGCTTTGAAGGTGCTAAAGCAGGAGAAAGTCCACTTGGAAGTCTCATGCCTTATAATCCCCACAAAGAATGATGAGATGTCGGTGGTGAGAGAAATGTCCCTTTGGGTAAAGAGGAACCTGGGAGCTGATACTCCGGTCCATCTCTCCCGGTTCTATCCTTTATACAAGCTTACGCGTCTTCCCCCAACCCCGGTGGCTACGCTTGAGAAAGCCCGGGAGACATCTTTAGCTGCTGGACTTGAATACGTCTATATCGGGAGAGTCCCGGGACATGAAGCCTGGAATACATTCTGCCCGGAGTGCAAGAAAATCGTAATCCAACGGGTGGGGTATATGATTGAAGAAATGCATCTGAAAGGAGGAAAATGCACATATTGTGGAACGTCTATACCTGGAATTTGGACATAATCCAGGAATCAGAATTCAGCCTGATCGGCGCCGCGAGTATAAGTCCCTGACCGCCACAGACTTAGGATCAAGATTGGTCAATCCGTATTTCTTTGCCCATTCCATTGCTTCTAAGAATTCCTGGACAGTGATCCCGCGGGCAATTTTCGGGTACTCATAGGCTTTGTATTCCACATGGTATTGAGGCATGATGTTCACGTAGGTTGATTTGGGAAGGGCCTCAACCACCCACTTGACGAATTTCTCTGTCCCGGCCACTCGGTTGGGCATAACTAAGTGTCGGATGATCAGCCCCTGGAGGGCAATTCCTCGTTTATTGATCAGGAGTTCTCCTACCTGCCGGTTCATCTCGATGATCCCCTTCTTAGTCAATTCAGGATAATCTGAAGCACCGGCAGAATATTTCGAAGCCTGATCAGCATCCATGTATTTCATATCTGGCATATAGATATCCACAACGCCGTCCAACAGCCTTAATATCTCCAGACGTTCGTAACCGCTGGTGTTGTAAACCAAGGGAAGACGCAGCCCTTTCTTCAAGGCGATCCGGGTGGCATTGAGGATGTTGGGCATGACTTGGGTAGGCGTAACCAAGTTGATGTTGTGGCAGCCGATTTTCTGGAGGTGGAGCATCATGGCCGCCAGGTCTTCATCTTGAATTTCTTTTCCTTTCCCGCGATGGGAGATCGGCCAGTTCTGGCAGAAGACGCATCGAAGATTACAGTTGGAGAAAAAGATAGTGCCAGAACCATTCCGGCCCACCAAAGATAGCTCTTCCCCAAAATGCGGATTTGCGCTGAAAATTACCGGTCTGACCGGAGCCCGGCAGAACCCTTTTTCTCCATTCTGCCGATTTATTCCACATTGCCGGGGGCAAAGCCGGCAATCCTCGAAGATAGCATAGGCCTGCTCTACTCTTTCGGCCAGCTTGCCCTCACTTTCCAACTTTTCATATGCCGGGCGCCACCGCCCTAACCTCCTTTTTTGCCCGGCAAAAACGGGCAGAGAAGAGCAGAGCAGAGAGCCGCCCAAAATGAGAGAATTAATTATGAAATCCCGGCGTGTTATCTCCATAAGGCTAACCTCCTGGATAGAGGTTAAATGGTTGGTGGGGACATTTTTTTATGAAATAACAAGAAACGCCTTATGTCAAGAAAAAAGGATATTGGAGTACTCGACAGAGCCAAGCCGATATTTTAGATTCGTGTATCCCCTCAAGTTGCTCCAGGAATATTCCTTTCAAGAACCTTTACCTCAGGGACTACAAATTATACTCGATGGGTTTAATTGATGTTGACACTCGCTGGCGGTTTCGTCAAAATTGATCCTCTTCAAGTCATGGCTATCAAAAAGCTCTCCACTATGAAGTCGATTCCCTGTCAAACACTCATCCGACATTGGCTTGCAGAAGGCATAAAACAGGAGTTGGATTCAGTCATCCAGTAGCTATGAGGATGGCGGATATGTCCCGGATATTAACGTAGCTGATATTTGTCAGGGAGGATACCGTTTTCGGTCTTTCGGCCTTTCGGTATCCACCCGCCATGGGGGATATCAAATTCAATGGCCACATCAAGGGCTGCCCGGTCTGCCCCGGTTTGGCCGCCTGATATGATTTTTTGGAGCATAATGGGAGAAAATACTGGATGTTTTGAGGAAATTCAAGGGATTTGATTTGGGATTTGAAAATTTTGTCTTCTGTGAGATGTCATCCGATTTTC
The DNA here is from genome assembly GCA_030611815.1 of Desulfobacteraceae bacterium. Lineage (GTDB taxonomy): Bacteria > Desulfobacterota > DSM-4660 > Desulfatiglandales > Desulfatiglandaceae > Desulfacyla. The sequence continues at coordinate 2,849 of JAUWPC010000144.1, read as the reverse complement.
GTGGAAATTACCATATGAAGAACGAAGCCGAGGTAAAAACCAAAAAAAGAGCACCTTTTCAGACACCCAACAGGTTAGGACTGCCAGATGAAACCTTCCGTTTTACTGGGGGCAGTGCCAATGCTGGGTTCATAATAGGAATCTTTCACATTTAGATCAACAGTCTCCATGAGACTCAGCCACAAGATGTTGTGGCCATTTTGTCCTTGACACACAAGGGTAAATCCCATATAGTTCGAGCCAAAAAAGGAAGTTCTTATCACCAGTTCTTATCACCGTCCAGAAGGAGGACAAGATGATCTGTGGAAGAAGGTTTGTGGATCCGAGGGTGTTTTTCCCCTTGGCATGTTTTCTCATCGCTGCCGCATCGCCGGCATGCAATGGGACGGACAATCATGTATCAGACGGCCCTACCGCTGGAGATCTGTACGTATACTGGTCAAACAGCGGGCCGTCGAGCTTCTCGATCGGGCGGGCAAAACTGAATGACCCGGAAAATCCTCTTCAGGGTTGGATTCAGGGATGCGAATTTCCAAATGGCGTCGCAGTCGACGCGAACCACATATACTATTCAAACCTTACGGAAGGCCCAAGCGGCACCATGGGACGAGCGGAACTGGATGGCAGCGGCGTCAACCAAATCTGGGTTGCCGGATGTCAGGGACCACATGGAGTTGCTGTAGATACAAATTATGTGTACTGGGCCAATCAGAACACCAACTCCATCGCGCGAGCGACACGTGACGGCTTGGAAGTCGATCAAGTCTGGATAACGGGATGTAACACTCCCTATGGAGTTGCTGTTGATGCGAGCCATATCTATTGGGCAAATGCCGATGGTGACACTGTAGGAAGGGCGAACCTGGACGGAGACGGAGTCAATCAAGGCTGGATATCGGGGTGCGACAAGCCTGGTGGACTCGCGGTCAATGCAGATCACATCTACTGGGCAAATATTGGAACAGGCATCGGGCGCGCGAACATTGATGGGACCGCAGTCGATCAGAACTGGTGTTCGGGATGTGCTGCTCCGTATGGCATCGCTGTCTATGGTGAATACATATACTGGGCAAGGGTCTGGAACAATGAGATAGGACGTGCGAAACTTGGAGATCTTCCCACCGATATAACCCTGGACTGGATCACGCAATGTGACGAGCCTATGTATTGCACGGTCGGTTCCATGTGATCCATCTTGTCATTCACAACACAATCCAGCCGGGTTCGTTTTCCTTTGCGAGAAGCGGACCTTATAAATGACAGGACAACTTTTGCCGGTTACGTAAAACGTGTCTGTTGCTTTGTTGTAGGCGATGCCGTTTAATGGTGTTGTTGAATAAATAGGGAATGAGACCCGCACGGAAGCTCTGTTCTATAAGACAGTTTCGCACTTGAACAACCAAGGAAGATAATGCAGATTCTCTGATATTTGGGAGTGCCCTTCGATTGCGCAATAACGTGCATGATCCTCGCACGCCACATTGGCCACAATCAGTGAAGGCTACCAGCACAAACCTGGAAAATGGGAAATCCAACCCATTGGTCATTTCTTAACCCGGCTTTAGCCCAAAAAGCAACCATTTTGAGGGCGAATTTAGCGTAGAAGGGGAAAAAATCAAATCCAATTTTCGAATGCGGGTGCCGTTTTGACCTGCCAATAGGTTAGAGAAATTCAGAAAATTTTTACACCAAAAGTCACACCACAAAAAGTGGTTGACCTGAAAAAGGCCAGCAATTCAGCAAGTTAAGAGGTATCAATAACGGTCTGCAAAACCGTTATTCATCGGTTCGAATCCGATTGCCGCCTCCAGTAATTTCAAGGACTTAGCCAACATTGGCAAGTCCTTTTTTGTTTTTGGTTGCTGATAGGTCCATTAATTTCTTAGGAAGGATCTACATGGACCACTTCAATATTGAGGCCCCCCAGGTTAAACCTGCTCCAAAGGTGACGAGGAGCACGTGGTCCCCCTTGTTCAGCAGCCCTTCCCTGTTGGCCTCATCTAAGGCAATCGGTATTGTGGCAGAAGAGGTGTTTCCGTACTTCTGAATGTTCGTATACACCTTATCCATGGGAATACCCAGGTTGTTTGCCATTGCCTTAATAATCCGGATATTTGCCTGGTGAGGGACAACAAGATCAATTTCTTCGCTGGAAAGGGAGTTGTGTTTCAGCGCATCCCTGGAAATTGAGCAGAGGCATTCAATCGCCCTCTTGAAAAGCCGGTTTCCATTCATCTTCAGATGGAAAGGCACTTTGGCCAGGCCTTGAAGGATCCCGGGAGTATAGGCGTTTCCATCCGAAGAATAGAGGAGCTTCCACAACCTGCCATCCGATTTCAAATGACTGGAAAGTATCCCTCCCTCATTCGGATTGGAAGAGACAACGACTGCTCCGGCCCCGTCCGCCAGAAGGACGCATGTGCCGCGATCCTGCCAGTTTATAACACTCGAAAGGCGATCCACTCCCACCACTAGCGCGGTCCTGCTTGTCCCGCATTGAATCGCGTTATTTACCACGTTCAGTGCATACAGAAATCCTGAACACCCGGCTGACACATCAAATGCCATGGCGTTCTTAGCGTTCAGGGCTTCTTGAACCATACATCCGGTGGAGGGAAATTGACGGTCCGCTGTCACCGTGCCAACCACGATCATGTCCAGCTCATCTGCGGAAACCCCTGCCATCTCTAAAGCCTTTGTTGATGCCTGAGTAGATAAATTGGTGGTATTTTCATCCCTTTCAGTGGATGAAATGCGCCGCTCTTTAATACCGCTGCGGCGTACAATCCATTCATCACTTGTATCCACTATTGTTTCAAGATCCTTATTGAACAGTATTCTCTCAGGCA
>JAUWPC010000005.1 GCA_030611815.1 Desulfobacteraceae bacterium | reverse complement strand
CAATCATCAATCGTAAATCATCAATCCAATGAGTTGTCCACACAAATCGGACAGGGTCAAGTTAATCTCAAGCCTCTTTTCGCCTGAGAAGAGTGTTATTGACAGGGTTATCGCGCAAATGTCGGAGATATACGGGCCAATAGACTGGTCCAGCCCTGAGATGTTCTTTGACCGCACCAAATATTACGCCAAAGAGATGGGATGGCCCCTCCACCGTCGCTTTGTTTCTTTTGAAGAGTTGATACCCCCTGAAGCCCTTGTTGAGGTGAAGCTGAAGACAAATGAGATCGAAAATGGATATCTGATCCAAGGGAACCGGCGGATCAATATAGACCCTGGCTATATGTCGCTGGAGAGGCTGATCTTAGCAACCGGAAAAAATTATATTCACCGGGTCTATTTAGCCAAAGGGATTTATGCGGACCTCACGCTCATTTTCAAGAGGGAAAGCTTCAGGCCTCTTGAATGGACATACAGAGATTATTCTGATCCGGAGATGATTGAATGTTTTAACGAGTTGAGGAAAACCTATATGGAGAAATTAAGGGCTCGCTCAGAAATAACTTAGCAGAGTTGACGCTCAGATTTGGGTCAGATTTGGTTGATGCGATTGAGTAAAGCCACAGGAATAGCGAGCTATTTCGAGGACTTTGCGATTGAGCAGTAACCGAAGATGGCCTGAAGCTGAGATGTCAGAATGTAAAGTTATTTCTGAGTGAGCCCTAAGGGAGATAAAACGCATTGATTAAAAGCATGACTGCCTTTGGAAGGGGAGAGTGCCAACAGGGAGATACGCGCTACTTCGCTGAAATCAGAGCACTCAACAATCGTCACCGGGACATTATTCTGCGAATCCCCAAGAACCATCAACCGCTCGAAGAGGGGCTTAGGGCCATCATCTTATCAAGGATCAGACGGGGGCGGATAGAGGTATCATTTCAGATAGAGAGGGGCCGTGAAGAACTCCCTTATGACGTGGAGCTCAACCTACCGCTTGTAAAATCCTATTTAAAAGTCTTCAAGCAATTGGCTGTCCACTCTGGTCTTGACCAGGAGATCCGGCTTGAGTCTCTTCTCCAGTTAAAAGACGTGATCCTCGTCAAACCGGAAACCGGTGACATGGAAGAACTGCAAGAAGGTCTCCATAGAGTCTTAACCGTTAGCCTTGATTCCTTGGACGAGATGAGAATCAAAGAGGGTGATGCCATAGAAAAAGACTTTATCAAAAGGCTTAACCGGTTGGACAGCTACGTGGATAACGTACAGGTACGTGCCCCCGAGCTGAATGAAACATACCGGAAAAGGCTGACTGACAAGGTCGGCAATATGCTTCAAGAAGTGGAGATTGATCAAATTAGGCTTGCCCAGGAGGTCGCCTTTCTTGCAGAGCGATCCGACATTACAGAAGAGATAGTCCGGATCAAAAGCCATCTGAAGCAGTTTCGTGACTACCTCTCTCTTGGTGATGCGGTCGGAAGGAGACTCGATTTCCTGATCCAGGAAATCAACAGAGAGGTTAATACGTTGGGAGTAAAGGGCTCTGACACCATTATTTCAATGACTGTGGTGGAAATGAAGGCCGAACTGGAAAAATTGCGAGAACAGGTTCAGAATGTTGAATAAACCCTAACGTTATCTAAAGCGTTTTGAACTCAAATTTTATGCAACGTTAGGATAAAAGGAGATTTGTTTATGAGTCCCCAGTTTGTCAATGTTGGTTTTGGAAACACTGTTGTGTCCAGGCGCGTAATAGCTATTATTTCTCCAAGCGCTGCCCCCATAAAGCGTCTCCGTGACGAGGCTCGAGATGAGAGAAGACTGATTGATGCTACCCAGGGAAGACGAACCAGGTCCGTGCTTATCACAGACACCAATCATGTGATTTTGTCATCCATTCAGCCCGAAACTCTTTTGCAGAGATTCAGTCCGGAAGGCAAACTGAACATGCGAGAACTTGAAGAGTAGAGATGTCTGGTCAACTATTTGTTATTTCAGCGCCTTCAGGGACAGGTAAATCAACCGTTGCAATGGCGGTGAGACAGAGAGTCCCCGGCCTGGGGTATTCTATCTCCCATACTACCCGTAAACCGAGAGGGGATGAACGTGACGGGGTCGATTATCACTTTGTGGACGACGAAACTTTCACTAAAATGATAGATGAAGGCGCTTTTGTTGAATGGGCCAAAGTCTATGATAACTTTTACGGGACCTCTTCTTCAGGGCTCAAAGACCTAACCGCTTCGGGACTTGACGTCCTCATGGATGTGGATATCCAGGGGGGGCGAAATATCAAGAACCGGTTTCCGGACTCTGTCCTAATCTTTCTGTTGCCCCCGTCATTAGAGGAGCTTGAACGCAGGCTGAGGAAGCGAGGTACGGATGATGAGCCAGTAATAAGGGCCAGGATGGAAAGTGCTGCGGACGACATTAAGAACTGCGTGTGGTATGATTATATTATAGTTAATGATAAATTGGAGACGGCCATAGATGAAGCGCAATCCATCATCGTTTCAGAGCGATGCCTGACGGAACGGCAACTGCCGGGGATTAGAAAGCTTTTTGATATTTGATTTCCGCGATCATCTACTCTGAAGGGATGGCTAACATACGGTCCACAGCGCCTTTGGCCCTTTCCCTGATCTCTTTTGGGACCTTCACCTCAGGCTGGAGGTTTTCCAAGGCTGTCAAGATCTCTCTCAAACCGATTTTTTTCATATCACTGCATATCATCCCGGGATCAGCCGGAAAAAAGAATTTGTCAGGATTCGCCTTTGAAAGAGGGTGTAGAATCCCGATCTCCGTGCCTATTATAAACTCCCTGCTCTCGGAATTGCCGGCATAAGCAATCATGCCTGACGTGCTCTTAACTTCATCTGCCAGCTCAAGAACTTCCGGAGGGCATTCGGGATGGGCCAAAAAAAGCGCTTCAGGATGAGCGGATTTGGCCTCCCTGACCTGCTCAACTGTCAGGTTATTATGTACGGGACAAAACCCCTCCCAGTACATGATATTCCTGTCTGTGTGTTCTATTGCGTATTGCGCCAGGTTTTTGTCAGGGGTCATGAAGATCTGGCGAGATGGATCCACGGAATTAGCAACCTGAATTACATTTGCCGAGGTGCAGCAGATATCAGTTTCAGCCTTGACCTCGGCCGTGGTGTTGACATAGCTGATAACAACCACGTCGGGGATTTCTTCTCTCTTTTTTCTCAGGTCGTTGGCCGTGATCATGTCTGCCATGGGGCATCCAGCGTCGGAAACCGGAAGGAGGACCTTTTTGTCGGGGCACAGAATGGATGCTGTTTCAGCCATAAAATGGACACCACAAAAAACGATCACCTCTGCATCTGTCTGAGAGGCCTTGATGGAAAGCTCTAAGGAGTCGGCGCAGAGATCCGCAATATCTTGCACCTCGGGCCGCTGGTAGTTGTGGGCCAACAAAATGGCCTTCGTCTCGTGGAGCAGGGTCCTGATTTTTTCCCTAAGATGCTTCAATTCATCTGTGATGCCTGTTGTAGACGCCATATCCGTTCACTCCCGTCATTGAGTTCTAACTGCGGTTCTGGTATAATGAATATTTACACGATAAGTCAAGTTGTTTGCTGCCTTGGAGGGATTTTTGTATATGTATCGATCAGTTACGGAAGAAGAAATCTCAAAGAGATTAAACCGATTTCAAAACAAACTAACTGCCCATGAGGTTGATGGCGCCATCATTGTGCAGAAAACCGACCTGTATTACCTTTCAGGGACCGACCAGGATGCGCATCTCTGGGTCCCTGCTTCAGGCCGCCCTCTTCTCATGGTCCGAAAAAGCATGGCTCGTGCTCAAGAGGATTCCCCCATAGAGACAGTAGTCCCACTCCCTGGCCTTTCCCATCTTCCGGAACTGATCAGGCAGCACGCGGGAGAGCCACCGAAGCAGATTGGCCTGGAGATGGATGTGATTCCGGTTAACCGCTATTTGACATACCAGCGCCTATTTCCGGAAAAAGAGATGGTTGATGTCTCATCACTCATTCGAGAGACACGCATGATCAAATCCGCATACGAGATTTCCTGTATCACAAAGGCGGCACTTATGGCGGATAACACTTACGAAAAGATTCCTGGGTTCCTTAGAGAAGCCGAAACGGAAATCGACCTGACCTATAGGATTGAAGCCTTTTACAGGAGCCAGGGTCACCCCGGTGTCGTCCCCACCCGTGGATTTAATCATGAGGCGTTATACGGACAAATCATGTCAGGTGAAAGGGCTGCAACGCCGAGCAATTCCGCAGGTCCCACTGGGGGAAAAGGACTTGGCCCCTTTTTCTCTCGAGGGGCAGCACTGGAACGTATCGGACGAAATGAACCCATATTGGTGGACTATGCAGCCAATGTGAATGGATATATCTCCGATCTAACCCGCATTTTTTCTATTGGAAAACTCAAGGAGACGCTCACCCATGCCCATGAAGTGGCTTTAGGGATTCAGGATACCCTTTCTCAGGAAGGAGGGCCGGGCGTAAGGGCGGAAACCCTTTATGATCTGGCTCTAAAAATTGTTAAAGAGGCTGGACTCAGCAGCGGGTTCATGGGCTATCCCGATCCCGTCCCTTTTGTGGGGCATGGCGTAGGCCTTGAGTTGGACGAGTTGCCGATTATCGGTCGTGGGAGTAATACCATCCTGGCTGAGGGAATGGTGATAGCACTGGAGCCGAAGTTTGTCTTCCCCGGTCAAGGGGTTGTGGGGATTGAAAACACATTTGTTGTCACGAAAACCGGAATGAAAAAACTCAACAAGTTCCCGGATGCCATCATGATCTGTTGATGTTTGTTTTTCATTCGAGGTTGGACGTTGGACGTTGGACGTTCGATGTTCGATGTTCATCTTTTTCACCCCGCTTTAGCGGGGCTTTCCGACCATTTTAGAGAATTCTTTGTGTTTTTGTCACATGATTTAATGGTTAACTGTCCATCCAAGAGCGCATTATGCCCAAATAGAATCAGCAGACGAACCCGAGAGCATTTCCATGAAGGCCTCCACCCGTACCCTCATCTGTCCTTCGGAGAGCGAGCCCGAGACCTCAAGGCAGAGAGAGGGGACATCATTCTCTTTCAATATTGGGATAAGGGTCGGAATTTCGAAGAGGATGGGATCGCAATATTTTGGGATCAAGAAGATGACACCCTCCCCTCCGTACTCGCGGACCGCTTTCAACAACTGCCCGGCTTTTCGTTCGGCCGGAGACCTGAGCGGCGCGGGCTGGGGCCCCATGAAACTTTCAACCAGCCGATCCAGGGGATCGTCTCCCTTTGAACCTTCAACCCGTTCAAGTCTGTATCTCATCCCGGATGCCAGATCGTCCCAGACCACTAAGGCATTACTCTCTCTCAATATGGAGAACAGGTTGTTCCCCTCAGCGAGCTCTATTTCAAAGAGTAGTCCCGCAAGGATAATTCGAGTGCCGGCCCGTTCAGGGCCCTTGTGGATAGTCTTCAAGAGCTCGCGCAGCATCCGGTTGTGCTGAGGCCTTGGCATGATACCAGCCGACATAACGGCCGACAACACCTGTTCCGGTTCCACGGCACCCGGGTTCTGTCCCCTGAAGTGGTAAATCTCGTTAATAAGCTCGCGGTTCGTGTTATAAAGGGAAATAGCTTCTTCGAGCCGCTCCGGGCTCATGGGTGCCGCGCCCAGACTTTGGAGTTTTTCAGCAAGGCTCATCAATTCCGCCCTGATATACCTTCTTGCCCCAAGATCATTGCAGGCCGGTGCCGTAAATACGTGGACGAACCTCTCCGGCCAGCGGACACTCAAGATTCCGGCCAGGCCCCTTATGGTCTCACACACATGGGAGACCATAAGGCCGTCCAAATATCGGTAGGTCCCGTCCAAATATTCCTCCAAGATGCTCTTTGAGCAATCACATGTATAGGGGGGCAGATACGCCTGAGACTCTCCATACGTGCCGGGGGACATAAGAAATTGTATTGGGAGCACCCCACAGGACCACATCAGTTCCTCGGGAACCATTGCGGAATAGCATCCCATAACCAGCCCCCCGTTCTCTTGATGTTGGAGCCCCCACTTGTGCCTTTCCTTCAAGACATTTCTAAAATCAGTCTGCATGGGTTACCTCCTTGCGTCCACAAGAAAATCGAGAAACATACCGACGTGTTCCTTCCAGCGATCCATGGAAAAAGAGCGAGGGTCGGCCATCTCAGCTTCAAAGGTAAAACTCCTGATCCCCAGTTCCTGTTCGAGGGCCCTCATCTGTTCCGGTTGTCCAATGGAATAGACCTTGCAGCTGCGGTTGGAAAAGAAAATAGCCCCCTGGCACCCCCATTCACGGGCAGAGATGAGGCTTCTGGAAAGCTTTACAGGGAGGCCCACATGGTTGTCAAAAAAGAGCCATTTCCGGGCCAGGTCCCTGAACGGATCTTCTGAGTCAAAACGGCCCCCGTCAAAGAAAAATCCGTGCCACACATGGTTGGTGTAAAAATCCATGGCCACAACCGCGCCCTGGGCCGCTAACCAGTCAAAAATCTGGAGATTGAACCAGAGCGGGATGTTATGGAAATATAGTCTTACTCTTTCTTCGTCCAATACCCCCTCTCCCCTGCGGACCCTCTCCCGGGTCTCCTTGAGGACCATCCGGTAGTAATCTACGCTTTCTCTGCGGCCGGCCTGGGTGATAAGGTAGAAGAGGTCTCCGACCATCTCACGCATCCCGCGTGGCGCCGGAATATGCTTCCTCAGTTCCTGGATCTCCGCAAAGGTTGCGTGGGCCTCACCCGAAAGACGAACGCATTCTCTGAAATCGTCTTCTACAAAGGGGAGGCCCGTCTGTTCCTCCACAAAACCTGCAAGACGTTTGAGTTCAGAGATCATCCACGCCTCATGATGGGGTTCCACCTTCCTGCGCAAGCGATAGGACGAATCGATCAGGAAAAGGGGGACGTTATAGTGACGGGCCGTCAGTTCCCACCACTTGGCGTGTGGGTCGCAGGCCGAAACCACCCCCACAATGAAATCGGGCTCGGGGAGCGCCCCCATGGGCCCGTCCATGCTGTACATCATCCCAAGCCCGCAACGGGCGTATGAACAGAGGTCCGGACTTATAGACCGGCTCTCGGCCTCCTCGCAGAAACCTTTGGCCATCTGTTTTGCGCAGCAGATGGTCACGTAATTTTCCGGCATACAGACGTCTACGCCCATGGCATAGAGAAGCTCGGTGGGCCCTAAAGCGGTCGTGTAGGCCACGGGACGTCCCTCTTTCTTGGCCTGTCTGATGCGCGCATAATAACTCTTTGTATACGCTTTTCGGACCTGTGCTATCTCCCGATTACTCAATCTGTCATCTTTCATTATTTACCGTAAAAATTAGGGGCTTTCCCGCTGGCGGGATGAGACCTGTCTTCCTTCCGCCTTATGCCTTATTTATCCCGATTTTTCCAATTCATCCCATATGGAGAGAGCCTGCCTGTCCGGGATACCGGGGAGGCCGGCCACTGCATCGGGTGACATGGCATCTCGGGTAACAATTACATCCAGAACCGCCGGCGCCAAATCAAATGCCCGATGTATGGCGTCCGGCAGATCTTCGGGCCGTTCGATCCTTTCTCCGTGCACCCCTAAGGATCGTGCTAATCCGGCATAATCGCACCCTTCCAGCTCAGTGCCCACGATCCGGCCGCCATAGGCCTGTTTTTGATCATTTCTCTCTATGTTCCAGCCGCTGTTGTTGGCGACTATAAAGACGACCCGGGCCCCGTGGCGCCGGCAGGTATCCAGTTCAATGGCATTGAACCCGAAAGATCCATCCCCTGAAACAACCACCACCTGACGCTGGGGAAATGCCAGGGCCGAAGCGATACCGAAGGGCACACCCACACCTAAGCACCCGAAGGCCCCGCAATCGAGATATGCGCCACCCGTAAGGGCGATCCGGGAGAAGGAGAGAAAATCCCCGCCGTCGGCTACAACAATGGCATCCTCTTTGAGGGATTCTCGAACGTAACCCAATAGCTGATAGGGGTGCATGGCGCCATCCTTCCCGGGAGGGCTCTCCGCCAGTTTCTGTCTTAGCCCTTGACGACGTCTGCGATCTATGGTCCGCATCTCCTCCACCCAGGACCGATCCGTCATCGGCGTCTCTCTTTTTGCAGCTTTTACCAGGGCCTCCAGGGTCTCCGGAGATGACCCGAACAGTTCAACATCTGCCCTACGGTTCCCCCGGAGCTCACTTGCACTGTTCCCGACACGCACAAAACGGGCATTGGAAAAAACAGCCCTGGATCCGTACCCTAACTGGAAATCCAGGGTACGGCCGATGGTCAGCACCACGTCCGCCTCCCGCATGGCACGCCCCCGCATGGCGGGCATATAGGCGGGATGATCTTCCGGGACCAGACCGCGACTTTCAGCCGTGTCCATATAGACGCATCCAAGGGTATCCAGGATCCGCAACAACCCTTTTTCAGCCCCTCGCGCCCCCCGCCCGGAGATGACAAGAGGTCGGGTTGCCTGCCAGAGCATCTCAACTGCCGCATGAATATCTTCCGGCGACGGGATGACCGCAGCAGATTCCCGGACCCGGAATCTGGATGGATCCACCAGGGCCTCCGGGATCTCCTCCCGAAGAAGATCGGTGGAAAAATCAATAAAGGCAGGTCCCGGTTCCCCGCAATGTCCCTCCGCACAAGAGACGGCCTCGTCCAGTTCTCTCAATACATGTTCGGCCCTCGAAATGGTACGCGCATAACGGGTGATGGGACGGACTATTTCTGCTTGAGGTACCGATTGAAGCGCCCCCATATTCTCCTGGGGGCGTGGCGGGACACCCGAGATCACTAAGAGTGGTACGCGCGATACATGGGCGTTGGCGATCCCTGTTACCGCATTGGTCATACCGGGGCCTGCGGTTACAAGCGCCACACCGAGACGGCCAGTGAGTTCACGATGGGCATGGGCCATGTGAACTGCGGCCCGCTCGTCGCGCACATCGATGATACGAATCCCTAAACGGTGAATGTGATCCCATATGGGGAGAATATGCCCCCCGCAAAGGGTAAAGACGCGGTCCACCATACGTTCTTTTAGAAACCGTGCAATCAGATGCGAAACATCTTCCATGTGGTCCTCCTGCTCGTGTGAAACTTCAGGTTCAGGGTTCAAAGGTTCAGGGGATCTCGGTTCTGGGTGCTGGGTTGTGGTTCATTCGACGTCGGAGTCTTCGCTTACCTGGACGTTGGGCGTTCGATCCGCCGGAGGCGGACAAGTGCTTGCTCGCCTCTGGCGAGTTGGACGTTCGTTCTTCCAAAAATTTCTGCCTGATCAGGCTGACCCCGGCCAGAGGCCCCGCTCATCTTCACCGGGCCTTCCGGATGGTGACCTTTGTTTCATTTACAGCGGCGGTGGGCCCCAGATCGCTGATCATGGCCCGGCGCAGCCGGTTGATTCCCCCCTGATCGTCTTTCCATACAGAAGGCCCGAGTTCCGCCACGTCCGGCCGGGTGAACTCCGATCCCCTTGCAATGGCCTCCACACGGTCCAGGGGACTGCAGATCCAGACGCGGTCCCCGTCCCTGAGACCTATCTCTGCCATGACTTTTGGATTTAGCGAGACAGTCGGACGCGTTTCCGCATCCTGGTCAAGGAGCTGGGTGTTTAGAAAAGATCGTCTTTTGACCATCAGAAGAAAAAGGCCGTCTTCCTCGTTCCTCCTCCCCTCATAGTCTGTAATAAACTGGAACTTGCCGTCCGGTGTGCGAAAGACCCCGTTCTCATAGGGATTAAGCGGCTGCACTCTCTTGATCGGCCCCCTTTTTACTGCCTCCATGGAAATACCCTGTGCATCCAACGGCGCCCATGTGCGGCTGATCCATTCCCACGGTTTACCCTGTAACGCTTCTCCAAATCCGAGTCTCTCCGCCAGACTCTGAAAAATCTGCATATTGCTGCGCGTCTCACCCCTTGGTGGCACAGCCGCGTTTACCGGTCCCATATAGGAACTCCCGTGGCTGTACATGACATCGTCTTCTTCTAAGTACGTGGTGGCCGGGAAAATGAGGTCGGCGCACCGGGCAGTCGCTGTCATGAACTGCTCGGTAACGATAACGAAATCAAGGTTTTGTAACGCCTTTTTCATATGATTTGAATCCGGTGCCGAGGCCACCGGATTGAACATGGAGATCCACGCCAGCCGAATGGGTGGATCCTGGGCACCCTCGATTTCCCGGGCCAAGAGGGGAAGTAAGAGCCTGCGCGGCTTTACGGGGGGCACCCCCCTTGTTGCTGCTTTGGCCATCTCCTCCTTAAAGACCGTTGTGTCGAAAGGGAATTCCATATTGAAAAAGTTGGCGCCACCCCCCGGGATCCCGATATTTCCGCTCATAAAGACCAGCGCATCGATAAGACGGCTGTGGGCGCCTCCATGCCTCCACCAGTTCACCCCCAGCCCCAAAAACGTGGCACATGGCTTATGGTCCAGGTAACGGGAGGCTAAATGCTTTACATGCTCCCTGCTCACATCGGCCTTTTGAAGGAGTTCCGTTTCGTGGTATTGGTCCAGCATGGCCAGGTAGGCTTCCCACCCCTTGGACCGGCTTTTGACAAAATCGGGGACCTCGTCCCAACGACGTTGGATTTCCTTTGCCACCGCCATGGCCAGGTAGCCGTCCCCACCCGGTCTGGGCGCGATGTGATGGTCCGCAAATTTTGCGGTTTCGCTGTACCTGGAATCGACCACGGTCAGCCCGGCACCGTTTTTCTGGGCTTCCCTGATAAAGGGGATCAGATGTACATGGGTCACGGCAGGATTTCTGCCCCACACCACAATACTGCCGGAGTTGAGCAGATCTTCGGGTTCGTGCAATAGACAGGCGCCAAAGTCAAGCTCCTGGGCCGCCTGAAGGGCGTCGATGGAGATACCCCCCCTGGTCATGGTGCTCCCCCCGAAATGGATCCAGAAGATGCGCGGCATAATGAGGTTCAAAAGAGAGAGGGACCCGGAATATTGTGCCCATAAGGTGGATAAGGGCCCACTCTCGGCGCGTGTCTTCGTAAGTTTCGCGGCAGCCGTGTCCAGGGCTTTATCCCAGGAGATGGGGACAAACCGATCGCCGTTGCGGCGCAGGGGCGTCAGGATACGTTCGGGGCTGTCGTACCGTTTGACATAGCTGTTCCCCTTGACGCACAGGAAATTCCGCGTGATGGGATTTCGAGGGTCAGCCCTGTGAGAGATGATGCGGCCGTCTCTCAGGGTGAGCATGATGCTGCATCCGGAAGGGCAGTCACGGGTACATGATGTGGGGATCTGCTTTTCCATATGGGGCCGTCATTCCTCTTTGATGATGTGGTCGTAAAGATCCCGTTTGTCAATTATCCTTCTTGCCTTGAACTGGGTCCTCTCAATAGTGTTGGGTTCCTTCATCTGCACAACGGTTCTGAGCCCCCGCGCCTTCAATACCTTCTCCAGCTCAGCCTTTAATTTAGGCACATCTCCCGGTTCCACATCAGGGGCATATTCCGCCTGCACGATGAGCTCATCCATGGTCTTTTCCCTGGTGATAATAATCCGAAATTCGTCACCAAACCCTTTGATCCCTCTTATTGAATCCTCTATGGCGCTGGGGTACACATTTTCCCCACGTACCACGAACATGTCATCTGCGCGGCCATACACCCCTTTTGGAAGCCTTGGATATGTTCGGCCGCAGGGACAGGGATCATCGACCCACATGGAGATATCTCCCGCCCAGAACCGGATCATCGGTTGCGACGTACGCTCAAGATGTGTGTATACCGTTGCCCCCTCCTTTCCATAGGGGAGCCTTCTCTTCGTATCAAGATCTACCAACTCTGAATACACAATATCCTGGTACAGGTGCATGCCTTGACGGTGGTGGCATTCGCAGCTGGTCATCCACGGGGTCATCTCGGCCGTTGAGCCGGCGTCAATACAGATCCCCCCGTAGATCTCCTCTATCCGCTTCTTTGTGGAAGGGACTCCAGCACCCGGCTCACCCGAGAAAAGGAGGAACTTGAAATTGAAATCCTTCAACGGGTCAAACCCTCTTGCAAGGGCTTTTTCAGCCAAGTACAGGCTGTACGAGGGTGTACCGTAAAAGGCGGTGGGTTTTACCTCCTTCATCCATTCCAGTGCCCTGTCGGACTGACCCGGGACCCCGGCACCAAAGGGGAAAGCCGTTGCACCGAGGCGTTCGGTCCCTAACAGGGCGCCCCAACTCCCTAAATACAGGCTGAAAAAAGAACCAATAAAAACCGTATCTTTCGGACGAAGCCCAAAATTCCACATGATCCTTGCATGGGCTTCAGCTATCCTCTCCACATCCCCTTTGCTGATAGCAAAGGCCGTGGGTTTTCCGGTTGTACCGGATGTTCCGTGCACCCTTGCAACTTCTTCCGCTGAAACACAACAATTGGTCCCAAAAGGAGGGTGTTCAATTTGATCCTGCCGGATCTCATCCTTTGTCACAAAGGGAATCTGTTCAAAATCGTCCAAAGAACGGATGTCTTCGGGTTTGACACCTGCCTTGTCCCACTTTTTCTTGTAAAAGGGTGAGTTCTCATAGGCATATCTGAGTTGTGCCTGAAGCTTTGGAAGAATGACCTCCTCTTCCCGTTGCGCCGGATCCATGGTTTCCAGTTCCCTGTTCCAGTACGGCGAGTCATCCGGGGGAATAAAAGAGCGATCGTACTTAGGGGGCCATTCCTTTAAATTGTCTTTTGTCACCATGATATCTCCTTGTTATATCTTATAAAAAAAGCAGGGCAAGCTGCCCCGCGTCAACGGCTCCTTCATCATGAAAACAGGTTCAAGGTTTCAGGTTTGCCACGCGACCATATGTGGATCAGATTGTCATCGCCCCTATCCTACCAGTCTCTCAATATCGGATACAATCTCGTCACTTCTGGTGCCCGGCAAAAACACCCCGTCAAATCCGATCTCCCTCAGCCTTTCACCATCGGACGGTGGGAATACCCCACCCATCAGAAAGACCATTCTTTCCTTCAGCCCTTTTTCCTCCGCCTCCTTTAGCACGAGCGTTCCGAGGCTGATATGGGCGCCCCCTAAAGAACTTACCCCCACCACATCCACATCCTCTTGGATGGCAACACTGATGATCTCCTCGGGGAGCGCGTTACCCAGATAGACCACCTCCATCCCTGCGCTGCTCAACACCTTTGCGACAGTGATAATCCCCCTGTTATGGACATCTAAACCAAGCTTCGTGAGAAGCACTTTTATTTTCTTTGTCATCCCCACCTTATCCCTCCTCACCTCTTATCCTTTTTCTCAGCCAAGGCTGATCGCCGGCCTGATTCTAAAAAAGCGCGGGCGGTTTCCACAACCCGAAGGCATCTTTGAACACCTTGAACAACTCTCCTTCGGTACACCTGACCCGGGCACAGTCCACACTGTATGGAAGGATGTTTTCCCCCTTCAGGCACGCATCTTTGAGGGCTCTCAGGGCACTGCTTACCTTCTCATTGTCCCGGTTCAGCCTCAGTTTCTGCAACCGGGCCTTCTGTCTTTCTTCGACACCCTCCGGGTACCTGAAGACGTTGATCGGCGGACCTTCAACTTCCGATTTGTAAACATTTTGTCCCACAAGAGCGATCTCCCCATTTTCAATAAGCCGCTGCTGCTCGGCAAAGTAGGATGCCACCTTTCCGTAAATCTCGCCACCCTCTATGGCCCTCACATAACCGCCAAGACCCTCGATCTCATCAACCTCATCCAAGATTCGGTTTTCGATTTCATTGGTAAGTGCCTCCAAATAAAACGATCCGCCCAGGGGGTCCACCACGTCGGTGACCCCGGTCTCTTTTTGGAGGATCTGCTGGGTCCTGAGCGATAAAAGGGCCGCTTCCTCGGTGGGTACGGAATAGGCCTCATCGTAGGAGTCCACATGCAGGGACTGGGCGCCCCCCAAAACCGCCGCCAGGGAGTGGTAAGCAGCCCTGATTATGTTGTTCTGAGGCTCTTCCTGAATAAGACACACACCTGAAGTCTGGACATGACACCTCATCAACATGGCGCGTGGGTTCTTGGCATTGAACCTGTACTTCATAATTTTATACCACAGCCTTCTGATGGCCCTTATCCTCGCTATCTCTTCAAAAAAATCGTTCGCAGCCGACCAGAAAAAAGCCAGCCTGTCGGCAACCGTGTCTACATCATGTCCTCTCCTTACCAGCTCATCCAGAATCTCAATACCGTTTGAAACAGCAACGGCCATCTCAGTAATCGCAGACGTTCCAAACTCCCGCAGGTTGTATCCATTGATGGTAATAAAGTTCCACTGAGGTACGTTCTTTCTTATAAATTCAATGTTGTCACACTGGATCCGAAAGCAATCCTTGGGCGGTATATATTCCGCCCCACTTCGGATCAGTTCCTCTAAGGTAATATCATTCTGCACACTCCCCCTGAGATTTTCCCACGGAATCCCCCTTTCCTCTGCAAGGGCAAGAAACATGGGGAACAGGATGGCCGTATTTGAAGGATAGTGGGTAACAATGGAAATGGTTACTTCGTCTAAAGGAACATCTTTGAAGAGGCGTGCCATGTCCTCCACCGAGTCGACACAAACGCCCGACATGCCTACTTGCCCGAGGGCAAAGGGATCATCCGAATCATACATCTGGATGGTGGGAAGATCAAAAAGGATGTTCAGGCCGGTGGCGCCGTGGCCAAGCATAAACTTTATTCGCTCATTGGTCTCCTCCGGTGACCCGAAACCGGTCAACTGGCGCATGGTAAATTCCCTGCCACGATACATGCTGGCATGAATACCACGGGTAAAGGGCTCCTGACCGGAGTTTCCCAGGTCTTGCTGATAATCAAAATCCGGGTTTGACAGGGGCGTGTAGAGCAGCTCTCTCGGGGTATCAGAACCCAAAACAGTATGAGGCGTCTTGCGCCAGTTTTCCCGGTCGGTTTCACGGACCACGTTGGTCATCCAATCCTCGGACTCTCTTTTCAGGTCAGTCAGGGCCTCCGGATTGTACAGGGGGGTAGTTTTCCTGTCTGACACTCTTTCACGCAGTATCTCTTTAGTGGACTTTATTTTTTCATTCATCGTCTTTTTTAGACCTTTCACTTTTTTTGTATCAGCCAATGATGTGCCCTCCATGTGTGTCAGCGGCCGGGAAATTCAGACCGGCAGTGACACGAGCGCATACCAATCTTCATGCTCAATTATGACGCAGACACTATCTAAAACCGGTATGATCAGTATATCAGTTTAACGTTCATGTCAATCAGACTTTAAACAGGGCTTCTTGTCTCATCTATGCTGTCTGCCTCTGTGGCACATGGCGTGTGTTTGTGCATTGATGAGCGGCCGGTCATCGACAGGAAAAGTGACCCTTCCTGAGAGAAGGATGGGAGTTGCAATAGAGCCAAAAATTGTGATACCTGGAAAAGGGGTTGTGAGGATTGAGAATACCTGGGGAGAGAGGTGATCTCTAACAAAACCAAACGTTCAATGTCAGGAGAAAGAAATGATTGGCGCCATTGCCGGAGATATTATCGGGTCGGTTTATGAACGTTTCCCGATCAAAACAAAAGATTTCCCTCTTTTCAGCCCTTCGAGCACCTTCACTGACGACACGGTTCTCACTGCTGCCATAGCAGAAGCCATGTTGACCGGCCGGTCATACCTTGATTGTCTTCGGGAGATCGGCAGGCGTTATCCGAACGTGGGATACGGTGGAAATTTCATTCGCTGGCTTCTTTCTGAACATCCCCGGCCCTATAACAGTTGGGGGAATGGTTCGGCTATGCGGGTCAGCCCTGTGGGATTTGCCTTTACCGGGGAGGCGGCGGTTTTAAGAGAGGCTGAAAAAACGGCCGCTGTTTCCCATAACCATCCGGAGGGGATCAAAGGTGCGCAGGCTACGGCCCTTGCCATATGGTTGGCGCGAACGGGTCGTTCCAAGGAGGAGATCAGGGAGCGGATCAGCGGTGGTTTCGGTTACGATCTCGACCGGAGTGTAACCGCCATCCGGCCGTCTTACAGCTTTGACATATCCTGTCAGGGAACCGTACCCGAGGCGATCATCAGTTTTCTTGATTCTTCCTCTTACGAAGACGCCATTCGAAATGCCATCTCTTTAGGCGGCGACAGCGATACCCTGGCCTGCATTACCGGGGGAATTGCCGAAGCGTTCTACGACCCGGTCCCGGAACCGATTCAAGCGGCCGTTCGAAAAATCCTTCCGCCTGACCTGTTAAACATTACCGCTAAATTTTACGCGAAATTCATGAACCATTGAAAATGTGCCAATCAAAAACTGCACCCCCATATCCTTTCTGCACCTTTTGCAAGGACATCCAGCACCTGATTGATCTCCCCGCCGACCACAACATTAGCTTTCCTGTCGGAACCATACACACAGAACCCGCTTGATTCCGTAAATATCTAAACCAAATACAGCCCTGCTCTACAAGTTCACTGTCGAAAAACAAAAAGGGGAAATCCGAGAGCCGTTGTCAAGGCATTCGGTCGAATTTTGTGTAATACTACACTTTATTCGGATGTAAATTGTGTATTTTCACACAAAACATTGCCATAAATCAGGCTTTACCATTTTTCGAATTCTCACTTTGATCAACATTATTTGCCTGTCACATTTACTCTCTTAATATTATTTCTCTGGATATCCACCATAAGCCCAAGCTCAAACAACAAGTGGCGCTATAGGATGCGCCCTGAGGTCACAGACACTACCCAGAGCGTTTTTCGCTCCAGGGCAAGGGGGGTAATAGCTTGAATAGAATTAAGGAGGCTGAGAGTGGCCTGCATTTTCTTGGAAAAAATACAGGATGCTGGTCGAAGATCCCCGCACATAGTGCGGGGGAAAATGCGTACGGACCTACAGAAAACCCGAGAGAAAAGTGTCAGGTGGGGATCGGAACGAGCTTAAAGTTTACTCAAGCAAGGCTCCGTACTTACCCAAAATATTTTCCCGCGTGATTTTATCGGGAACTCCACGGGGCTTCCAAACTGTCTTACCGCAGAGGATCAGGATTTCATAGAGATAAAATATGGCGTAGCGATCATAGTGGAAGACAATACATTTGTTGGAGTTTTCCTGCTGTACTTTCTGGCGGAACTTCCTGATACCTGTATCTTTGCCTGCGTCTTCAAGCTCTTCCTGTTGAATCATCCAGTCGCGGAAGGCCCTGGTTAGCGCCATGGTCAAAATGGTGAGATAGGCGTGGACAAGAAAACCGGCCTTGCTGTTTTCCGGCGGTCTTTTGATGAACCATCCCTGTTTTGATTCCCTGAACAGGGAGTTCTCGATTTCACTGCGGGGGTCATAACCGTCGTAAACCTTCAGCGGCTTGCTGACAGGCCCGTTGGTTAGGATAACCATTGTTTTGACATTAGGATTTTTTTCCCTGTAGGGATCATGCAAAACAACTACCGCATTAATGGGATTTGGTCTAAAATCTTTTTTGTTTTCATGGCTGCCGCTGCCAAGTTCACCGTAAAACCCGGCGGAGGTCAACCCCTCAAGCCCTACAACGTCCCAAGTGTCGGTGACCTGCTCCCTGTTCTTGCCATGCCCCGTGGTTCTCTTACGCTCTCTTGTGACGCGCAGGCCGGTTTCCACCAACGAGAGAGCGTCATTGTAGACATTTTGGTTTGATTTTGCCGGAATATAAAAGATGATTCCCTTGCTATTGAGCCACCATAATAACTTGCCGCACATAAAACCGCGATCTATGGCAATAGAGACAATCCCGGCATGTTCTCCAAGGTTGGTAATGGCCTGCTCTATAACCTCTCTTGCCAGAAGAACATCGTGGGTCTCAATAGTGGCAAAACGCATGGCGATGGGAAGGCCGCTGTTCGGGTCCCAAACTACCCATATTTTGAAGCCAAACACCGTGACCCTGATTTTTTTGATTCTTCCCCTGCGTCGCCTGAGTTCAGGGGCTTTTTCTTTGGTCACCTTGCCCCGGCCCTCGCATCGCTCGGTGGATTCAAGGTCGGAGGCATCAAGCAATGCATGTATTTTACGAGGAAAAAATGAGTTGGCCGCCAATATTGAAATGATTTTATTGAAAACCCGATCCAGGGTCTTGTTAGCAATAGCGACAATAAACGATGCTATAAATTCCGGACAAATCGGTCCTCTTATCCCGGTGTTGTTTTTGTCCTCCCAGTCCGTTGAAGATCTATCAAGGCTTCGCCGATTAACGCCCTGCTTGACCTGATGGCCATTAAATCCTACGAGACGCATAAGGGATTGGGATTGCAATAAAACCGGACCAGTATGGTAAAAGAACTTCAACCCTGCTACAATACGCATCAAATAGATGAGCATAACCGCGGAAAAAGGAACTGGGCTCTGCCGCTTGCGATGGCGTCGCGGGGCAAGCTGTTCGAGAACTTTCATGATACCGAGTTCGCGCAGGAAACAGAAAAATTCATCGAATAATCCGGCATCACCAAGCCCGTATATTTCATGAACTTCCTGTTCATTGGCGAGCTTCTCCGCGATCCCGGCCTGATCTCTTTTGGCGGTGTGCCATACAAGCCGCTTGAATATAGTTTCTGATGCGTTTTTAATAGTATCCATGGCCCTACCATACAGTGAAAAAACTACCTGTCAAGGGCGTAGGTCATATAACCTATTGATATTATTGATTAAATAGGCAATCAGATTTTACTCCCCTGGGGCTTTGTGGGAGGTGAGTGAGGAGGGGTGTGTCACCCTTGAATGTCGTCGCAAGATGGGAGCGTCAAGGGCCTTGTGGGGCCTGATTTGAGCAAGGTGCAGGCCGACAATGAATTTTCACTTTTGCGTTTTTGTTGAACTTTTTTTCAATTTTTTCAAAAAAATTCTGGCTTATGTCGAATATGCAGTTATTTCTGTTGACATTGGGCACACATTGTGCATAAATATTATCTATGCCGTATTATAAATGGAATCACGAAAAAAATGAAAGGCTGAAAGCGGAACGCGGTATCGGCTTTGAACAAGTGATCCTGCATATCGAACGCGGTGAGCTTATCGACGTAATAGGGCACCCGAATCAATCTAAATAGTGTCTGAACGAAAACTGTCTTTTTCGCCCATGCCTGCGTCAGACTCAAATTTTTATCCTCGAAATACTCAATGTATTCCTGCGGTCAAAATTTTCGTCTTCCTTGATCTGAACAAAAAATCCTAGTTTTCGTTTGGACACTAAATATCCAAATCAACAGATGCTGATTGTTAAAATCAAAGACTATGCTTATCTGGTCCCGTTTATTGAGGATGAAGAAGGTAAATTTCTAAAAACGATAATTCCGAGTCGTAAAGCGACTCGTGAGTATTTGGGAGGATGAAATGGCTAAATTAAAACTCGATGAAGAAGAAAAGGGTCTTCTTGACAGTTATGAACGGGGAGAATGGAAATCCGTCAAAAACCTGAAGCAGGAAATTCAAAAACATAAAGAATACGCGCGTCAGACTTTAAAAAAGGATAAGCGAGTCAATATTCGGATCTCATCCATGGTGCTTGATGAGCTTCAAACAAGGGCTGTTGAAGATGGTATGCCTTATCAAACACTAATATCCAGCATACTGCATCGGTTTGTAACTGGACGTCTTATTGAAAAGCCACGGTCGAACATGTCATTGGAGAATGACGTGTAAATGCCGGCGCATTCCCACACTTCTCAATTACACGTTCGGCACTCATTGAATAATTTGTTAATATAATTAATTTCGATTAGACCCCTGGCCCCTTTCAGGGGCCCTCTTGAGGCCACCCGCTATGCGGGTGGAGCGTCACTATCGAAGGACGTTCCGTGCGCCACACCCGGATACAAACCATTCGATGACGTCATCAAGTCTTGATAACAGGTAATATGGAATGGAAAAGAGGTGGTATTTTTTTCCGGATGGAAGCTGCACCTGATCAACGCGGATTTTACCGGAATAGATACGAATGGCATATGGATGGTGACTCTTTTCCATGAACAGATTCAAGGATTTCAGTTTGCCTGTCTTCCCGCTCTTCACTTCGACCGGTATAATCATGTCTTTAAAGGGATAAAGAAAATCCGTTTCGGCAGCCCCTTTTTCCCTTATCCAGAAACGAAGTGATGGCGGTCCGAATCCCTGCGCCACGATTTCCTGAGCCACGACCTGTTCCGATATTTTTCCCTGATAGACATTGTCCAAGGATTGTCTGGTGAAAAACTCCTTGAATCCAATCCTGTAATTTACCAGCCCCACATCAAGAAAAAAAAGCTTCGGAGCTTTTCGGAGCTTTTCAATAATCGGTATTTGTGTTGATACGGAAGCTCTCGCTCGATAGAGAATCAAGGCGCGTTCAAGCACATCGAAGGCTTCTTTCATTTCTCTTGACCTGAATGAAGACTCTCCGAACTTTTCATATGTTATCCGTTCACCGGCGTACAAGGGCGCCCGGTCTATGGCATGGGTTAGATATCTTGCTTTGGCCAGATTTGAATACTTCTCGACATCTTCAATGTACCCCATGAAAATGGCGTCATAAATTTCCCTCACTGCCGAATAAGACCCTGTTTCTCCAAAAGTGGCAAGGGGTTCCGGCATGCCGCCAACGAATGCGTACGCGTTAAACGCGTCAAGCAGTAGATCATGAAGAGAGGGATCTTCCAATACATCCAGTTTCAACAGCTTTTTGGCAAGTGGAGGGTTTTGTACTTCAAGATATTCCATAAACGTTACCGGATACATGAAGAGATTCCTGACCCTGCCCACCGGAAAAGAGAAACCTTCTCTTTTTGAAAAAACTTCCAGAAGTGAACCGGCGGCAATAACGTGTAAATCCTTTACATCTTCATGAAGGTACCGGAGCGATTGAACCGCTTCTGCTGAATGTTGAATTTCGTCAATAAATAGAAGGGTGCTCCGCGTATCGATTTTCTGACCTCTGTAAAGCAGAATCCGTTCAACAAGTTCCCGACCGGTATTGAAATCGGAAAAAAGGGCACGTTCTTTCGGCCTCTCAAGGTTGATGTCGATAAAATGATCAAAATTCTCGGCGAACCGATTGACAACAAATGTTTTTCCGACCTGCCTGGCCCCCCGCAAAACAATCGGTTTCCTGTTTGCAGCGTCTTTCCATCGCATCAGTTCCGATTCAATCTTTCGTTTGAATATCACGCGGCCCTCTCTCATGACATAATTTACCCCTTATTTATTACATAGAATGTATAAATGTTCGGGTTAATAATGACATTCGTTCACCTATTTGTCAAGGAAAATGATTCCATGAAATATGCACGCCTTGCCGAAGTTGGGGGCGCTTACTACACCCCTCCCCCATTTTCTCCTATTTTCTTTGAGTTATACATTTCCACTATTGAGAGAAAGCGCCAGGCAAATAATATCCATTTAGGTCACGTTTTAATGTGGATAGATAGGAATACCCCATGCTCGACAATTTTGCGTCCTATTTTGTGCGCCGTTAGGCTTGTTGTTATTTGTTTTCCTTTGTCCTACAAATCCCGTTCTTTTCAGCGGGATCAAAGGAAAACAAATCAAAGAATAAACTCCGCGTCCTTTGTTTACCCCGTAGCTCCGGAAGATGGTACTGGGGCGACTTTGCGGTGAATACTGTTCTTTAACCGATTTCCCTTGACGTCCCCATTATTTGGGCTATAATTCCATACGGTTCATCAACGTAACCGATAATTCTTAACTCTAAATTCATAATTTGTCCTCCATGGAACATCATCTCAAATATTGCCCTATCATCTCCTGACAGGAGCTCTTTTTCCTGTTGGGAGTAAAACCTCAAGTTCCGCACCCCTGTTTTTGTTTAATTAATGGAGATTGTTCGCCTAAACAATGGTTGTATGTGTGACTTAGAAGCCAGAAGCCAGAATATGGGAATTATTCCAAGCCCTTCTGAATTATAGCTCCTGACTCCTGGATTCGATTGTTCCCCTAAGGCAGATATGCACCACTTTGAATTTATTAAACTTGTAGTGAAATAAGGGCTCGAAACTTGAGGGTATTTATTTCGGAAGGTGTCTTTTTGATTGGAATTATCCAGTTAGCTGCACAACATTCAGTTTGTGGAGTTATGCAGTTAGAAACATCACAAAATTGACGGTTTTTTATGCCTACAATTTTTTTATTAAAGAGGTTACACAGAAACTGCTCAATAACTGGTTAGAGGACAAAAAAACAATTTCATGAGGCTGCGACTACAGTCTTGAACGGAGGGCATGAATCATGGCAACAACCGTAAGTTTTATTAACATGAAGGGCGGCGTTGGTAAAACCACACTGGCTGCACAGGTGGCTCATTCCGCGGACAAAAGCGATTTCAAAACTTTGGCCATTGATCTCGACCCCCAGGCCAATTTGAGTCAATCGTTGATGACTCCAGAAAAATATGTTCGACATCTAAGGGAAAAGAAACCGACTATCGTACAGATTTTCGACAGGTATTTACCACCATCAACTGAGTATGAAAGCCCAAAGAGGCTGGATATACGGGATGTAATAATCAAAAAGGCGGGATACTGGCGGAGCAGCACTCTAGATTTGATCCCTAGTCGCCTTGAGTTGTCGCATAGCCTAAAAAATCCAACGGGAAAGGAACGGCGCCTTGCCAAGGCGCTATCTGATATTTCAGATGATTACGACCTGATAATAATCGATTGTGCCCCGACAGAGTCTATTCTGACCGAGGCAGCATATTTTTCGAGCAGGTATGTACTTGTCCCCGTAAAACCTGAGTTTATGGCAACAATTGGTCTCCCTCTTCTTGCGCGTTCATTGGAGGAGTTTAAGATAGAGAACGATGACCACACTATCGATATCTGTGGCATCGTATTCAATCATTCCTCAAGTTACTCCGACGGACCAGAAGGACGCCAAGCAATAAAGGAGGTCTCACAAGAAGCAAAAAAACGTGGTTGGCATGTGTTTAATACCCATGTCCATTATTCTGCCTCTTATCCAAAATCGGCACGAGAAGGGGCGCCCATAGACTACACAAGTTATGTCCGCTACGAAGTGACCGCCGAGTTCAGCCGCTTCAAAGAAGAATTCTTCGGTACCATTGGTCTAAAGGGGAAATAACAAAATGAATACGCAATATGTAGATTTGGAAGTTCGACTTCTGGTTTTAAAGTATGGGTATAATAGAGTAATAGCAGCTCTCTCAAAAGCCAAGGGCGTGTCCGAGCATGATATCCAAATAGCGCTTTTGGATACTGAGAAAGCGAAAACCAAAAAAAGGAAAGCGAGAAAAAAATCGGTTTCTGAGATTGCCGAAAAGTTTGTACAAAAAGTACCAGAAAAAGCAGCTCAACTTAGGGAGTTAGCAGGTCGATTTGAAAACAGGACGTTCCTCCCTCAGATGCAGGATGTTCGACATTTTCTTATTCCCTTTGGCATTGATCCAAAGTCTCTAAAGTCGCGCAACGATTCCGCACCAAAGGTATTTGAGGAACTAAGCAAGCTGCCGTCTAATGAGCTTGAGGAGTTCATCGCACATCCCCCTAGCAGCGAATCCACCTTCTCAGAGCTGGCTAATGAAATTATTGGAGACCGTAACAGATCTGATGCGTCCTCTAACAAGGCTAATGCAGCCGACGGAAAAAAGCCGCGCGGCTGATTAGCGGCGAACCCTCGTCTTAAAAAGGTAAGATTATGCCATTGTTACAACCAAATTTAATTTTGGATAGATGCCCGCATTGCTCAGTAGCAAACCCAAATCTCGTACGACAACATAATATCCAAACTAATGATCATGGAAATCGAAATACGAGGATGTGGGCTTTTTATAGCTGTGGTAGATGCGGTGGTATCGTCACAGCTTCTGCACCCGATCATAACCTTGAGGTGTTAGAAATTTTTCCTGACTCTAGAAAAGTGAGCGATGATATTCCTGATCGCGCTCGCTCATACTTGGAACAAGCTATTGCAAGTATTCATGCACCATCAGGTGCAGTTATGCTATGCGCAAGCGCAGTAGATGCAATGCTGAAACATAAAGAATACTCTTCAGGAAGCCTTTACCAAAGGATCGAAAAAGCAGTTGCTGACAATTTGATCACTTTAGAAATGGCCAAGTGGGCTCATGATGTAAGGCTTGATGCAAATGATGAACGCCATGCTGATGAAACAGCTATAATGCCAACTGAAGCGGATGCTAACCGTACAATAGAATTTGTTGCTGCATTTGCTGAATATTTATTCGTATTACCAGCAAAGGTAAAACGAGGCATGCAGCAGGAGCAGGGTTAACCATTTTCTGCACCTGACCTGTGTTCCGCTGCGCTCCACACCAGCCAGGTGAGAAATACGTTGGGTGGGGAAAGCGATATGGGAAATCAAGTTACCATTGGCCTTTGCACTATTCTCGATTCTGAAGATTTTTTCAGAACCCTGGTAGTAGCACGACAAGCCTACTCAAGCATAAAGGTACTTGAGAGCTCAGTTTGTTTTGCGACCTTTGGCAATCCAATTGCAGCACCCCTTGACAATTTGAATCTCCTTGAAAAGAGTGCCCTGAGAAGGTTGAAGTGTATTGATCGCGGACCAAGTGAGTTATCTAACAATCCTGCTTTATCTGTTCATATTCTTCAGTGGTGTGTCTCTGAAGGGTTGATCAGCATTGTTCCGATGGACGAGGAAGATCAGGTTAAGTCGAAGGTGGCATCAGTCGTTCGCAAGCTAGCGGTCATCGATAAGGCGTACTATCCACATTATAGTTTCGGTGATTATGTAATTAGCCATGATTGGGCTGGTTGCGGCATCGAGGAATATACTTTTTCCGCCGGTATTCAGTCAACGTACACATCGACGTCCCTCAAATATCTTGATTTCACCGGAATGGAAGCCCGAAATATAGAGATACAGGATGTTTTTCCAATACTCAGTCCGACAAGCTATCTTGATTATTACCGTGTTATTGAAAATCCGAAGTACGGAACGGAGTTAGTACAACGATTCCGCGAAATCGAAAATGAGGCTCAATACCAAAAAGATCTTAAATTATTTCTTCCCGAGAAAGCAGCTAACACTGTTTCTGGAGGGGCTTACAGCTTGGTCAAAATGCTAATTAGAATTCTTCATCACTGGAGAAAAGACACTGAAAACACCCAACAATCTAATTCAGCCGACGCAAAAAGCCGCGCGGCTGATTAGCGACGAGCCCCGCGGTAAGATGAAAAGTTAGGCGCAATTAGATCGGTCAAATTGATGAAAATGCATGAGGGAAATTAAAAGGAAAGGCATGGGTGTCAGGCCTACACAGTTGACAGGGAACCGCAAAAACAGAAATAGAAAAGGGGTAAATAATGTTTGTTCCTGTGATTATCACCCTCGCCTTCCCCCGCTCAAAATCGGGGACCTTCGAATTGATTTTGACCAATTTAGGGGTCTTTGATTGACTCTTATACTATCTTCGCCCTCAATTGATTCAGATGAATATACCTCACCAATTCCTGGAAATAGCGGTCTTCCTGGTATATAACCGATTTGTATCTATTTTGGAAAGAAAAGGTACCAGGCAAATAATACTTTTATCGGGTACAATTCAATTGGAATGCTGGAACGATGGAGTGTTGGGAAGAGGATTAAATGGAAGTTATAGAAGCGATCAAGCGTAGACAGTCCGTTCGGGCCTTCAAACCGGAACCGGTCTCCACCCAGACACTTAGAGATATCTTGGAGGTCGCCATTTGTGCCCCGTCCGGGGTGAACGCTCAGCCCTGGGAATTTTTCATCGTCAAGGGCGAGGTGTTGGACAGGCTCAAAGCAGGCTGCGTCGAGCAGTTTCGGCAAGGTATTGGGCCCGGGCCGGATCTCCCTCTTCCTGACAAAGAAAAAGGAGACATGGGACTTCAGGGTATTTATCGCAAGCGGCAAGTAACCTTGGGCGTCCAGATTTTCAAAGTACTGGGTATTGCCAAGGGCGACAGACAGGCCATGATGGATTACATGGAGCAGATGTATCGGTTTTTCGAGGCTCCGGCCGTAATCGTCATCGTTGTGGACGAAATGTTCAAACTAACCTGGCCGATGATCGATGTGGGTACGCTCGCCCAATCCATAGCCCTGACCGCCCTGGAATTTGATATGGGCACCTGTATCATGCGGGCCATCGTTGACTACCCAGCGAAGGTTAAAGAGGTAGTCGGCATTCCGGAATCCAAAAAACTTATTCTGGGCATGACCATCGGGCGGCCCGATTGGGACCATCCGATCAATCAGTTTCGAAGCGTGCGCGAAGATCTGGAGAATTTGCTGACGGTGGTTGAGTAAATAAGTAAAGGGGCCATCCATTAAAGGGCGAGTCAAGAGAAGAGAAGGAAAAGGGAAAGGGTACCAGGCAAATTATGCTCTACCGACAGATTTTTTTACGTGAAATTCATGAACCATTGAAAATGTGCCAATCAAAAACCGCACCCCTCCCCCATTTTTCCCGATTTCTCTTGACTACCCCATTATTTGGGCTATAATTCCATACGGTTCATCAACGTAACCGAAAATTCGTAACTCACTTAAAACTCAAAATCTAACACCTAAAACTTAATTCTTCCCCATGGATAAACACCTCAAAATGTGCCTACCCATCTCCTGACAGGAGCCTTTTTGGCCTGTTGGGAGCGAAAACGTAAACACAAACACGTAGATCTTAAACCTCAAAACCATACACACAGAACCGCATTTTATCCCGTAAAAATCTAAACCGATTACCGGCCCATGCTGCGAGAAGAGGTTGTCTTTGAAGGAGGGAGGAGGGTCCTTTTATAGATGGGGGCCTGCTGTTGAGAGCGCCGATTAAAACCGGCAAGAAGCAGGGGCTGAAAGTGTCCTATGATGAAGGACTA
>JAUWPC010000196.1 GCA_030611815.1 Desulfobacteraceae bacterium | reverse complement strand
AAATCAGGATGATCGAGGAGACCATTGAAAGAGAAATCAGGCCGTCCTTGAAGCATGACGGCGGAGATATCGAGCTCATCGATGTGATAGGGAACCGCGGTTTGATTGCGAAACGGGGACCCTGTGCCGTCTGTCAGGCCTCCGAGCAGACTTTTAAAAACCTTGTTGAATCCAAGCTCCAGGAGATGGTCTTGCCAGAGCTGGTCGTTGAGGAGGTGCCCCAATGACAACCATCTACCTTGACAACAACGCTACAACCCAGGTGGCGCCGGAAGTGCTGGAAGCTATGTTGCCCTACTATCACGAGCTTTACGGAAACCCCTCCAGTGCCTATACCTTTGGCGGCAAGGTGGGCCGTAATATCCAGGAGGCTCGTGAGCAGGTGGCAGCCCTAATTGGTGCAATGCCTGAAGAAATTATTTTCACGAGCTGCGGGTCGGAAAGCGACAATACGGCCATAATGTCCGCTCTGTCCACCGAGACAGGGAAGGCTCATATTGTCACGAGCCGGGTTGAACATCCTGCCATCAAGGTCCTTAGTACCCACCTGTCTAATAAGGGGTATCGGTTGACCGAAATCCCCGTCAACAGGGAAGGGCAACTCGACATGGACCGTTACAAAGAGAACCTTACCCGTGATACAGCCATTGTCAGTCTTATGTGGGCCAACAATGAAACAGGGGTTATCTTTCCGGTGGAAGAGGCCGCGCAAATGGCACGGGACAGGGGCATTATCTTTCATACGGATGCGGTACAGGCAGCGGGAAAGATACCCATTGATATGAAGAACAGCACCATCGATATGCTCTCGTTGTCGGGCCACAAGATCCATGCGCCCAAAGGGACAGGGGTTCTCTATGTGCGTAAGGGGACCAGGTTCTCTCCTTTCCTTATCGGAGGGCACCAGGAAAAGGGGCGAAGAGGAGGCACTGAAAACACAGCGAGCATTATTGGGCTTGGAAAGGCCTGTGACCTGGCAGCTTTGAATATGGAGGAAGAGAATACCAGGGTAAAGTATTTACGAGACAAACTGGAAAAGGAACTCCTGGGTCGAGTTCCCAATAGCCGACTCAACGGGGAGCCTTTAAACCGCCTTCCCAATACCAGCAACATAAGCTTTGAATTTGTGGAAGGGGAAGCCATCCTCCTTTTGATGGACGAATTCGGCATCTGTGCCTCTTCCGGGTCAGCCTGCACATCCGGGTCCCTGCAGCCTTCCCACGTCCTCCGTGCCATGGGAGTGCCATTTACCATGGCTCACGGCTCCATAAGATTCAGCATGAGTATATACAACACCGAGGAGGAGATCGATTTTGTTATTGATAAGATGCCCTCCATCATTGAGAAATTGAGGAACCTGTCTCCCTACTGGAAACCGGATGAACAGGTCTGCGCGACGGGAGACTGAAGGATTAATGCCAAAAGGGAATGGTATTTGCCATGGATGTTTCATACAAAGAGGATCGGTGTAAAACCGAGGTCACAACCACGGAGAGATTTCGCGAAGAGATTCCTGCCATTGTGGATAAACTTGTTCTTACCTGCGGCAGTGAAGACTGTTTTGATCATGTGGGCCCGGAACCCATCCCCTCAAAAAATTCGATTATAGACCTAATTGAACAGGCAAGACGTATCCTTTATCCGGGTTACTTTATCCGATCAAGAGTGGATGAGGTGAATCTCAGCTATTATTACGGGCAGGAAGTGACCGCATTTTTTGAAGCCTTTTCCGAACAGATTACCCTTGCAATCAGACATGATTGTCTCCGCTATAATCAACCTTGTACCCATTGCGAAGAACGGGGCCTCGAATCTGCAATCGATTTTATTCGTGAAATGCCTGTGTTGCGGGGAATGCTCGCCAAGGATGTCCGGGCAACTTATGAAGGCGACCCGGCTGCTAAGGGCTATGACGATATTATATTCAGCTATCCCGGTCTTTTTGCCGTTACAGTTTATCGCATGGCCCACCAGCTTCATCATCAGGGCATCCCCTTGATCCCGCGTATTATGACGGAACATGCTCACAGCCTGACCGGGATCGACATCCATCCTGGAGCCCACATCGGAGAGAGTTTCTTTATCGATCATGGAACCGGCGTGGTGGTGGGTGAGACGACAGAAATTGGAAACCGCGTAAGACTCTATCAGGGGGTAACCCTGGGTGCCTTGTCGCTGCCGAGAGGTTCGGCGGAAGCACTCAGGAGTAAAAAACGTCATCCCACCATAGAAGATGAGGTGATCATCTATGCCGGGGCCACCATATTGGGAGGGGATACTGTGATAGGCGCTCGTTCGGTGATTGGCGGGAACGTCTGGATTACCGATTCCGTGCCGCCGGACACCAAGGTCTTTCTAAAGAAACCCGAATTGATCTTTAAGGGAAAATCTTCTTAAAGAACATGACGAAACCCGATAAAAAGAGGGGGATAGAAAATGGGCGAAATATTTACTGATGTCACAAAAACGACAGGGTCCACACCACTGGTGCGGCTGAACTGGATTTCCAAGGGACTCCATGCCGATATCCTGGCCAAACTGGAATTCAAGAACCCTCTGGGCAGTGTCAAAGACCGTATTGGCCTGGCCATGATCGAGGCGGCGGAACGACAGGGCCTCATTAGCAAAAATACCCTGATCATTGAACCCACCAGCGGAAATACGGGTATTGCTCTCGCCTTTGTCTGTGCAGTCAGGAAATATCGGCTTATCCTGACCATGCCCGAAACCATGAGCGTGGAGAGAAGGAAACTCCTTAAGCACCTGGGCGCGGAAGTGGTCCTTACACCAGGAAAGGAAGGGATGAAAGGGGCCATCAAGAAGGCTCAGGAAATCCTCTCCGAGTCCACTGACGCCTATATGCCCAATCAATTCGCCAATCCGGCCAATCCTGAGATCCACCGGAAGACCACGGCTGAGGAGATATGGCGGGACACCAGGGGGGGCGTGGATATCCTGGTTGCCGGGGTGGGAACCGGCGGAACTATCACAGGGATATCCGAGGTTATCAAAGAGCGAAAACCATCCTTTACGGCTGTGGCGGTTGAGCCAAGCGATTCATCTGTCCTCTCCGGAGGTGATCCCGGCCCCCACAAGATCCAGGGAATCGGAGCCGGTTTCATCCCGGAGGTGCTAAATACCAGGATCATTGACGAGATCGTCGCTGTAACCAATGACCAGGCATTTGAAGTTGCCAGAGATCTGGCCAGGCATGAAGGGATTTTGTGCGGCATTTCCTCCGGGGCCGCGGTCTCGGCAGCCCTTGAAATAGCCAAGAGACCTGAAAACTCAGGAAAACAGATTGTGGCTATCCTGCCAAGTACGGGCGAGCGATACCTGAGTACCGATCTCTTTCAAGACGAGTAAAACCACATACTTTTGAATTTGGCCCGACCCTTTTCGGCTTGACATCCCGCCCCTCGGATGTTATCATACGGTTAATATTGCCAAATCCTGATTAATCGAAGCTTGTGGATTGGAAGATGACTATGCCATTAGATTCACCGGACCTCCCGCAAAGATATTTTAAAAAAACGATCCGAAAAAATATTGAAGAGATCACCCTGAATGCAGAAATGATCCGTCTGCTAATGGCCATCGATGAAAATAAAAACATTTCCCAGGTCGCCAGGGCGGCGGAAATGAACTTGTCGCAGGTCAGAGATACCCTCGCCAAACTGTTGAAACTAAAACTCGTGGTTCCGGTTACGAAAGATGTTACTTATATAGAACAGTCTTTTATCAGATTCCTAAAAACGAAATTGAGCGAATCCGTTGGACCGATGGGAGAAATATTGATAGAAGATATACTGGATGAGATGG
The DNA here is from genome assembly GCA_030611815.1 of Desulfobacteraceae bacterium. GTDB lineage: Bacteria > Desulfobacterota > DSM-4660 > Desulfatiglandales > Desulfatiglandaceae > Desulfacyla. The sequence continues at coordinate 2,762 of JAUWPC010000196.1, read as the reverse complement.
GCCTCCAAATAAACAGAATCCCTGTCGACGCAGCACAAGATTTTGTAAAGAATCTAGCCAGAGAAATCCCGCAGGCAGAAAATCGAACCCTGTTTGAGGCTGCGGTTTTTTCCCGGATTCCCAATGTCTGATAAAAAAGGATAGGAGCTTGGCGAATGAGAATAGAATGTGAAAACTGCGGTAAAGAATACAGAATTGATGAAGGAAAAATTAAAGGACAATCGGTTAAGCTGAGATGCAGGGCATGTGAAAATATAATTGTGGTGGAAAAGCCGGCGCTGCAAGGCGAGGACCTCGTTGATTTTGGAGCCATCGCCGCTTCGCAGCAAGAGGACAGGCAGGATGCCGATTCCGTGACGTCAAAGGAAGGCAAACCTGCTGAAACAACCAACGCGGGGTTGGGTGCGGAAACCGAATCCGCCCCTAAGAAGATACACTTCGGTCTATTTTTCAAAATTATCATTCTCATGTTGGTGGTCAGTCTTCTTCCCCTGGGGGTCTACTGGGCCATTACGTCCAAAAAATCGAGCGACCGGGTCCGGGAGAGCACGGAAAACCTCATGGCACAAACCGCCCTGGGTCTTAGCAATCAGGTGGACGAATGGGTCGATAAAAATGTCCGGGTCCTCAAGGCCGCCGCCGGCCTTCCCCAAATCGTCGCCATGGACCGTACACTTCAGGAACCGGCATTGAAAGCCATTCAGAAGGCATATCCCTGGATGTATCTGGTGTTTACGGTGGACCGGAACGGATTGAATACGGCGAGAAGCGACGGTAAACCACTGAAAGACTATTCCGACCGCCAGTATTATAAAGGCGTAATGCAGGGTAAAAAATTAAGCTGGCAGACATTAATCGGAAAAACATCGAAAAAACCGGCGCTTGTTCTGGCCGTACCGATTATTTCGACTGGTCGCATCGTCGGTGTTATGGCCATGGCTTCCACCATCGACGATATTTCCAAAAGCGTGGCCCGGTGGCGCCGTGGGAAGACGGGTTTTGCGTTCCTGGTGGACGAAACCGGGAAAGTGGTTTCTCACCAGAGAAAACGATATGTTATAGAGCAGAAAAAACTGAACGCTCATCCGCTGATTCAGGCATATCGAAAAGACAAAAAGGCGAAAACGGCCATATTTAAAGATGATCGCGGCAGGGACGTGCTCGGGCATATCCGCGGTAATCGATACGATTGGGCACTTGTGGTCCGACAGGAAACCGAAGAGGTCTTTGAGGCTCTCAAGGGCGTTCAGCAGTTTTCCTTAATTCTGCTGGTGGTTACCATTTTTATTGTGTCCATCATTGCCTGGCTTTTTGCAAGGGCAATCGTCAAGCCGATCATGACGCTGACCGATATCGCGGAAAGAATGAGTCTTGGAGAACTTGATATCAAAGTCGATGTCAAATCCAAGGATGAAATCGGTCTCCTCGCGCTGGCCGTTGAGAGAATGCGTATCAGCCTCAACCTGGCTATGTCCCGATTGCGGCGAAAGCGGTAGAAATGATCCTTTGAATGAAAAAAAAGAAGCGTCTTCAAAAATGATGTGCCTATTTCGTTAAGAGACCTTTGAAAAATTACCATTTTTCAAAGGTCTCTTAACATTATATTCATTTCAATCAGTCCGCAATTCCAATCATTTAAAATCAACTCACTTGTCTGCTTCTATTATTGTAACTGTTTTGTCCTTGAAAAAAAATATCAGTTCTCTTTTTCCTTCAGTCTTCAGTCTTAACACCTTCAGCCTGACTACGTGAGTAGTCACAATTTACCTTGAACACCGATTTTCGCACCAATAATTTCCGATATTTTTAAATAGCCTATATTTTTAATGTTAGTGAAATAATTATTATAAATTCAAGCAGTTGCCTTTTTGTCATTTAATCTGATCGCCAAAATATCTTATATTGTATGACGGCTAAATACTGACTAAGTCAAAGTTAAAACACATTGCCTAAAATATTAGCTTGAGCCAATCATCCAATATTGTAGCAAATAATAGCTAATATATCAAGATGATATATCCCATTCGACATATTGAGCGCTTATGCTTCATTCTAAAAATATTATGTTATAACATATTTTATGTTGACATTATAAACGTCATGCTATATAAGAATAGCATGCGTGATGATAAATATTTCCTTTACCCTACACATGATTGGCAGCGGCGCTACGAAGCCTTACGGGCTTCCTTTGTAGAGCGCCTGCCGGCTAAAATTATCGCTGAGCGATTCGGATACTCGCAAAGTTATATTCACCTTCTCAGACATCAGTTCGTTCATGGCAAAATTGATTTCTCCGAACCAGTGCCGGAAGGTAAGACTGCAAGACATCGAGTCGACTCCAAGATCCGATTGAAGATCTGCAATTGGAGAGAACACCGTTTGTCCGCTGGAGAGATCACCCAGCTACTATCCGAAGAAGGCGTGGAACTCTCCGTTCGCACGGTTGAACGTGTATTGGTCGAAGAAGGATTTACAAAGCTGCCACGACGTAGTCGCCTCAAGCTTGGACTTACCGTCAAAGGTGCCAAAGTTCCAGCCGTATCAGAAGCCCTCACCATAAGTGCGGTTACAGGCAAGCATGTTGGCTGTGAAGCTGCTGGTGTTTTTCTCTTCGCACCTTTTATTGAGAAGTTAAACATAAGCAATATTGTCAAGAAAGCAGGCTTGCCCGGAACAAAGATGATTCCGGCCACCAGTTACTTGCTATCATTTCTCGCCCTTAAACTTATCGGCACTGAACGTTATGCGCATATGGGCGA
>JAUWPC010000045.1 GCA_030611815.1 Desulfobacteraceae bacterium | reverse complement strand
GATCATTCCGTTGATTCGTAAGTGGGGACAGGAATTGGCTGATCAAATAGAAATGGGCACCGTGGATTTCCACCCCGTCAAATCCGGCATCAGCCGCACGGCCCGCGGCATCTGCGAAGTCTGAGACCATGCGATCGCTCTGCGTCAGGCTCATGGTAAGAGGTGCCACATCAGGCCTGAAGGCAAACCCTGAGGGTGAAGCCCCTTCCATTTCCCCTCCCCCGGGAAAACACCTGGCGCCCGCGTGGCTGATCTGCACAACCGCCGCAGCACCTGATTTCTTGATGGAATCGGCAAGACGCGCCATACCGGCCACCTGCCCATCCTCCCACAGTCCCAGACTGCCCGAGAGTATACGACCATCAGACCGCACCGTGGTTGCCTCAACAGTTACAAGCCCTACATTCTTCGAGCGCTCTCCGTAGAACTGAATGATCCCGTCTGTAACGAGCCCTTCCGGGCTGCCGTAGTTAGTAGTCAATGGCGGCAGGGCAACCCTGTTGCGAAGCCGCATGCCGTTGATCATCACTTCATCCCGCAGTGTAGCCATGATGATTACCTCCCTGTCCAATTTATCAAAAGTGCCCGAGGCTGAGCTCGGAGGGTTTCAGAGCTAAGGAGTATAAGACAAAGACCTCCTGATATCAATAGAAAAGACGACACAGGATATGAGCCAGTTCTTGACATTGCTCTCCACAAATGCTTTTTTGTTCATTGTGAAGCTTCTACACAGACTGCTCTTAAATTGTGCCGCTAAACAGGAGGATTTGAATTGTGAGTAAAGAAGAGATCAAAAAAAAGACCCAGGAGACTGCAAAAAAACTCTTTGGAAAGGGTATCCGGATGGATCCACCCTATTTGATGTGGAAAGAATTTGACAGGGATTTGGCAAACGATTTTTCGAGATTCATAACAGGAAATCTCTATTCTCGGACTGTCCTTACCTTACCGGAAAGGCAGATGGTTGCATGTGCTATGCTGGCGGCGATCCGGGCGGGAGATGAATTAAGGCTCCACGTCAATGCAGCCTTGAATGTGGGATGCAGCCCAAGAAAACTCGCAGAAGTCTTCTTCCAGGTCGCTACTTACGCAGGCATGCCGGCTGTCAACGAGGCGCTTTCGACTTTCCGGGACGTCCTCAAAGAGAGGGGAGAGTGGCCGATTCAAGACTAAACCGGACAAGACGGAAGCAGACAGAGATTTTACCAGGAAGCGCACGAAGGGCACCAAAAGAGGTTTTATGGATTGGCTTTAGCGTCGACCATTCAGATTTCCTTCATACTCATAATCATAATCTTACTCATAATCGAACATCCCTCAAGCTAACTGCAAAAGAGTATGATTAAGATTACGAGTATGATTATGAACTTTGAATAACTCTTTCCTTATAGCTCAACCTCCACAAGGGCCCCGGCAGGAAGCTCAAACGAATCCACGATGGTTAAACTACTTCCGTGATCTTTTTCCTGGTAGGTTATTTTGTATATGCCTGGTTTCAACGGCATGGGATCAAAAGACCCTCTCATAAAAACAGTTCGGATTTCCTCTCCCCTGTCGTTGAGCGCAATGAACTTGATGCGATAGGGGGGCTTCATTCCAGACTGGGGAATGAGTTTAACGCCGGTATTGATGGGAAACTCATTCATCTTCCCTTCTTGAATAGTGACATCGCCTAAATAGGAATTGGAGCTGCCATGCTCGTCTTTTCTATAAATAAACCGATAAGTTCCAGACGGTACCAGTTGGGGAGCAAAACCCATTGAAAATCCTGCCACGGGTTTTCCGGTTTCCACATCCTGAAGTTCCCAGAAGCGAAGTCTCTTTGGTAGCCAATCTGCAGGTACAGGATTCAGGGCCGTGGTGAGTGGCACCTCGGTGACTTTATCTGGTTCTATGGTCACTTCTGCCAGCGTAAGTGTTCTGGCTCCATGTTCGGATTGCCGCCATATGAGACCGTATTCGCCAGATGGCACAATCTGTGTCTCAATCGGTTTGAAAAGGGCAAACACTTTTTTTGATGCCGGATCTTGAAGTCCCCAGAACCGGGGCTGCTTTACCCAGGTAGGTAGAACAGGCCGAATCCCGGTCTTCAATATAACATCTGTGGTTTTCCGGGATTCCACGGAAACCACCTCGCCGAGAGTCACTTCACCGTGCCCATGTTCACTCTGTCGCCACACAATCTGGTATTCTCCAGGAGGAACAAGCTGGTCTTCGAGACTTCGGAATCTCGCCTTTTCCTCGCCTGTTTCAGGATCGATCAGTTTCCAGTAGCGAGGCGGTTTGAGCCAGGAGTCATGCTTTAAGGAGATCGTTCCGGGTCCTTTGGCCTTTATCCGGATGGAAGTAGATTTTTTGGAGATTTTCTGCTCGATGGGGGCAGGCTCAGGAGTCGGTTCTGCTTTGGCGGGTGGTGCCTTGATCTCCTTTTTATGCACTACACTCTCTTTTATCTGATTCAAGGCAGCTAACAGATCTGTGGCGTTTGAGGTGGAAAAATATTTCCCGCCTCCAGCCTCAGCAATACAGGCAAGCTGTTTTGCGGCCCCGCCTTTGACACCAAAGCCGACAACATGCATCACAAAATTGATACCACTCTCCCTCAATGATTTAGTCAGGGCACATGGGTCTTTTCCACATGTCTCTATTCCATCGCTAACAAGAACAATCGTACTTGCATACTCGGTTCCTTTGATCTTATCAATGGCCATGGCAATGCTGTCAGAGATCGGGGTCTTTCCCTTCGGAGTTATCCTATTGATCTTGTCGATGGCCGCCTCTCTGTTGAGCCTTCCTATCGGGACAATCATCTCGATATCGGAACAATCTCCTTTCTTTCGATGTCCATAGATCATGATGCCGCACTGAATGTCGTCTGGGGTTTCCTTTAATAAGGTGTTCATGACTTCCTTGGCCACCTGGATCTTGAGCCTGCCATCAACACGACCCCACATTGAACCTGAGCCATCTAAGATGTAAAAAATCAGCGACTTGTCCGCACTAATGGCATAAGCCGGAAGCAGCATCATAAAAACCAGGGCAACGGACATAGCTTTTAGTTTTGATACCATTTCATGTTACCTCCTTAAGGGTTTAATGATTCTGAACAATTACTTATTGATATTATTTTTGTCAATATCTCAAAATACCTGATGAAAAAGCAAGGAATTTATAACCACAAAAAACCTCGGGAACCGCTTTATCAGGTCAACGAGTCAAATCTTGATCCGGAGATCATCATAGGCAACCGTGACTTTGTAAGGGAGCTTTCTGTCGGAGATGACACGATCTACGGTCTTCTGCCACTGTTCCTGGTTGAGGGGTATGGGATAAGGATCTCCTCCTGATGGGGGCCTTAATGGACTTTTGGGTTCATATTTTTTGAGTATATTATTCGCCGGGTCGCCCGGGACCATATCGGCCTCCCCGATATGCACCAGGAATGTCTCCTTCTTTGGCTTGAAAAGTTCAATGAAATGGATGGCCCTCTGAAAGCTCATATGATTGGGCCGGTTATTGACCGGTTCATTCAGCCAGAAGGCCTGAATGACAAGGTAATCCGCATTGAAGAGTTCAGACGGAGGTCCAGGAATTTCTGAAAAATCGGATGTGTATACCACTTGCACGTCCTTGCCCGAAAGGTCCTTGAATTTGATAACGAACCCCACAGAACCCTTTGCAAAGGGACCGTGAAAGGTGTCAAATGGAAGGACCTGAAACTCTCCCACAGTAAAACGGCGGTTGGGCTCGATTGCACATATCCTTATCACCTCCATATCTTCCAAATAATCAAACCTTTTTTTGATAACTTCATGGCTTTTTGAAGTGAGGTAAACCGGTATCGGGTCAAATGAGCCTCGTGGGCCATTTCTCTTGTACGCAAAAAGCTCATCAAGACCTATATAGTGGTCACTATGTGCATGGGTAATCAAGACCCCGTCAATGGTGTCCACCTTCTGTCTTGAGAGCTGGGCTCTGGCATCAGGGCCGCAATCAATGAGAAGCGTGGTCTCATTGGTTAGAAGGAGTGATGTTCGCTCCCTTTTTTCGCCTTGCCGTCGCATTTCACGGCATATTAAGCAGTCGCAGTTCAATTCCGGGACGCCCCAGGCCCCGCCTGTTCCCAGGAATGTAATATCCATATGAATTATCTCCTCTTGTGGGGATTTATGGGTTCTGCTTTGAAAACCCCAGATTGTGTGTTAGTATACTATACAGTTCTCGGGGCAAAATGCCTTGCACAACATATCATTATTACCTGGATAGAAGTCAAATGAGAATAATATTTTTTGCCGGAAAGGGAGGGGTCGGAAAAACCAGCGTGGCCGCTGCCACAGGGATAAAGGTGGCTGAAGCAGGACACAGGACCGTTGTCATGTCCCTGGATGTGGCCCACAGTCTATCGGATATCTTTGACCTGAACAAGGGCTTGATTGACCAGGAGAGGGGAAGCCTGACCAAGATCAGAAAGAATCTGTGGATACAGGAGTTGGACATCCAGGAAGAGATAGAGAAGAACTGGGGAGATATCCACAAATACCTCTCAACCCTCCTGAACACCACAGGCCTGGACGAGATCTTAGCCGAGGAGTTGGCCATTTTGCCGGGGATGGAGGAGGTCAGCATGCTTCTCCACATCAACCGCTATGTCCGGACAAAGAAATTTGATGTAATCCTCCTTGATTGTGCGCCCACAGGCGAATCGCTCAGGTTTATCAGCATTCCGACCACCTTGGACTGGTATATGAAGAAGATATTCAAGATAGAAAGGGCCATTGCCAGATACGCTCGTCCCTTGGCCAAGCGATTATACGATGTGCCTCTCCCGGGTGAAGACTATTTTGAGGCCATTGAATTCTTGTTCGAGCGCCTGCGTGGTGTGGATGAGATCTTAGTTGACCCTAAGATAACAACGGTGCGTCTCATCACCAATCCGGAAAAGATCGTCCTTAAGGAGACCCAGCGGGCATTCATGTATTTTTCCCTTTATAAAATGAGTATCGACGCGATAATCATGAATCGAATCCTGCCGGACAGTGTCAATGGAAAATACTTTAAAGACTGGAGAAAAAGCCAGAAAGACTATATTAAAAAAGCTGAAAGCTACTTCAGCCCCATCCCCTTATTCCCTGTGAATCTGTTCAGGGGCGAAGTATTGGGCCTTGACAGCCTTAAGGCCCTGGCAGACCAAATATATAGAGACAGAAACCCGTTGGAGCGGTTTTTTGACGGTGAGCCCTATTCCTTTGTCAAGGTAAACGGAAAATACCAGTTGAGGGTAAAGCTCCCCTTTATTGGGAAGGGGGACGTTGAACTGAACAAGATCTCTGACGAACTGATCATCCGTGTGGGGAGTTTTAAGAGACATGTCCTGCTCCCGAGGCAGGTAGCTGCCTCAAACTCGGTCAAAGCCAAACTCGATGGGGAGTATCTATCTGTTCATTTTGAGTCCTGACCCGGATAAACCGGAAAAGTGCCTAAAGTGAGCTAAAGTGCCTAAAGTTGATGTTTGCTTTTCATTCGATGTTCGATCCGCCGGAGGCGGACAAGTGCTTGCTCGCCTCTGGCGAGTTCGACGTTCATCTTTTTCCACAACTGACGTCCCGGGAACTGTAAGAAATGTCTTGTGTTCTTTCCACAAGATTTGATTGGTAACTGTCTAAGGAGATGACCATGGCAAAAGCAAAAAACAATAACAAAAATGAGCGTGTATCATGCCCCGTAGGCAGTTTTTTTTTAGACCTTGAAAAGGCATCCAGGAACAAATCAAAATTCCTGGAATATCTGTCCCGGTCAAAGCTCGAATTTCTCAAGGCGGTGAAATGCTTAGTTGATGACAAAATAGAAAATCTTGAGAAAAAAGGGGCTGCCAAGGGGAAAAAGAGGGCAACCAAGATCAGGGTGGAGTAGATCAACAATCGTAACCGGAGAGATTAACCGATTGGAAATTACAAGTATAAAAGGTTTTAAGGATATCCTGCCCGAAGAGACGGGCATATGGCAAAGGCTTGAGGCCGAGGCGCGAAGGGTGTTCGAGGCCTTTGGGTTTCAGGAGATCAAGACCCCCATCCTTGAAAAGACCGAACTCTTCAGCCGCGGCATTGGGCAGGAGACCGACATCGTTTCAAAGGAGATGTACTCCTTTAAGGACATAAAGGGTCGGAGCATGACCATGCGGCCGGAGGCCACGGCTTCAGTCACAAGGGCCTATATTCAGCACAGACCCTATCGGAAATACCCGATTCAGAAACTATACAGCATCGGGCCGATGTTCAGGCATGAGCGGCCCCAGAAGGGGCGATTCAGGCAGTTTCATCAGATAAATGCGGAGCTGTTCGGTGATCCGGGTTCCAAGAGTGATGCGGACATCATCCTCATGGCTATGCACCTGTTCGAGTCTGTCGGTCTTGATGATCTGACCCTCAATCTCAACTCCTTGGGGTGTCCTGAGTGCCGACCCCTGTTCAAGGAGCAACTCAAGGGCTATCTGGCCGACAAAATGCCTTCACTCTGTTCCGACTGCGAGAGAAGGGCCGTCACAAACCCTTTGAGGGTCTTTGACTGCAAGGTAGAGTCGTGTAAAGAGGTTGTCTTGGCCGCACCCTCCATATCCGAGTTCCTTTGCCAGACATGCCGGGGCCACTTCGAGTCTTTACAGGGTTATCTTAATGGGTCGGATATCCGGTTTGTTCTGAACAGCCGGCTCGTCAGGGGGCTTGATTACTACAACAGGACCACCTTTGAGATACAGACCGAACACCTTGGCGCACAAAACGCCGTAGCAGGCGGGGGGCGATACGATGGCCTGGTAAAACTCCTTGGAGGACCTGACCATCCTGCAACCGGGTTTGCAGTGGGAATGGAAAGGGTGGTTGCCCTGCTCACGGATAAACAGGCCCCCGTGCCCAAAAGGCCCGACCTGTTTATTGCAGCCTTAGGTGAACCCGCTGACAGGGCATCCTTCAAATGGGTAGAGGCACTGAGGAAGGCCGGGATTTGGGTGGAACTCGACTATGCCTCAAAAGGACTCAAATCACAGATGAAGAAGGCGGGCCGTCTCGGGGCGAAAAAGGTCCTGATTGTGGGAGATGATGAACTCAATTCCGGAAGGGGCATTCTCAGGGATATGCTTACTAAGGAACAGGTGGAAGTGGATCTCAAGGAGGTCGTAGAGGTCATAAAGGGGATTTTTCAAGGATGAAAGAAAACGAGAATCTAAAGATTGATTCAATGGGCAACTGGACACGCACCCACGACTGCGGAGCGCTCAGAAAAGACGATGTAGGTCAGGAAGTGGTCTTGATGGGGTGGGTCAACAGCAGACGGGACCTGGGGAACCTTATTTTTATCGACCTTCGTGACAGGGAGGGGATCACCCAGGTGGTCTTTGACCCGCAGGTAGAGTTGAATACGCATCAAAGGGCCCATGTCCTGAGAAACGAGTGGGTCCTGGCGGTCAAAGGCACCATTACGCCAAGACTTGAGGGACAGGAAAATGCCCAGATGCCCACAGGGGAAGTAGAACTGAAGGCTAAGGAATTAAAGATTCTCAATCTTACTGAGACCCCCCCATTTCAGGTGGACGGGGCCGTGGACGCCTCCGAGACCCTGAGATTGAAGTACCGTTATTTGGAACTTAGAAGACCACAGCTCTTTAATAACTTTCGCAAACGCCATTCAATAGCTTCCTGCATCAGGGGATACTTAGATCGGAAAGGATTTATTGAGGTGGAAACGCCCTTTCTTACCAAGAGCACACCAGAGGGGGCCAGGGATTATCTCGTGCCGAGCAGGGTAAACAAGAGTATGTTCTACGCCCTGCCCCAGTCGCCTCAGCTTTTTAAGCAGCTTCTCATGATGGCCGGATTTGATAGATACTACCAGATCGTCCGCTGCTTCCGGGACGAAGACCTTAGGGCGGATCGACAGCCTGAATTCACCCAGGTTGATCTCGAGATGGCCTTTGTTGACGAAGAACAAGTCATGGGGATCTTTGAAGCTATGATGATGGAGCTTTTTGAGAAGATATTAGACCACAGGATCACCTCGCCCATCCAGCGTCTTACCTACCGGAATGCCATGAACCGGTTTGGAACGGATAGGCCGGATCTGCGGTTCGGTATGGAGATTTGTGATTTGACCGATATTGCGGGCAGGTCAGATTTCAGGGTCTTTCAAGGCGTAATCGAATCAGGGGGCGCAGTAAAGGCGATTTTGGCCAAGGGTGGAGCCCCTTCTTATTCCAGAAAAGGTTTGGATGAAATATCTGAGGTTGTGAAGGCCGCCGGCGCCAAAGGCCTGGCATGGATCAAGGTTACCGAAGAGGGCTGGCAGTCATCTTTAACCAAGTTTTTTAAAGAGGAAGACAGGGAGGCCCTCAACAAGAGGCTCCATGCTGAGCCGAAAGATCTGGTCCTTATAGTGGCCGATAAACCGGGAATCGCAAACCAGGCATTGGGCGCCCTCCGATTGGAGGTGGCGCAACAACAAAGTCTAATCCCCGAAAACGAATATGCCTTTGTCTGGATAACGGACTTCCCGTTATTCGAGTACGATGAGGCTGAAGATAGATTGGCAGCGGTTCATCACCCGTTTACCTCCCCCTTCGAGGAGGATCTGAACCTCCTCACCGAGAACCCAGAGAAGGTCAGGGCCAGGGCCTATGATCTCGTCTTAAACGGCTCAGAAATCGGCGGGGGGAGCATCAGGATCCATGACCTCGCCATTCAAAGGGAAATTTTCAAGACCCTCGGCATATCACCTGAGGAGGCCCAGTTGAAATTCGGGTTTCTGTTAGAGGCACTCAAGTATGGCGCCCCTCCCCACGGCGGGATGGCTTTAGGCTTTGATCGCTTAGTGGCCCTTATGACCGGGGTCAAATCGATCAGGGAGATCATCGCCTTCCCCAAAACCACCAGCGCTGCCTGCCCGCTTACGGATGCGCCATCCCGGGTGGATGAAGATCAGCTCAAAGAGTTAGGGCTCAGACTCTATTCTGAAAATAACGATACCTGAAACTTGTCGGATCGAAGCGTAGATCCCTATTTGCCCCTCCTCGGATCTTTTTGCTTTTCCCCGAGACTTTTGAAAATCGCCCCCTTTCGAAGTCTGCGCTTATCTGCCCAATCTCTTTGTTGCATTCGGATTTTAATCCTCGAAATATTCAATATACTCCTGTGGTTAAAATCCTCATACGCCTTGATCTTGAACGAAATTGAACGTTTTTCAAGGGTCTCTATTCCTTAAGCAAAAAAATACCTATAATAAAAAACTTCCTTAAAACGATAATCGGGATTTCTAACCGAGGCCTAAGGCCCTGCGAGCCGAAGTCGGGGGCCGCTACCTTCCATCAATCGAAATATCCTGAGCTTCAATTATTACACACTCGGACTTTCTGCCGTCAATCTTTAGAATTAAGGGTTTTTCCACTCTCACGTGCCTCAAAAAGGGCGTTTCCTGAACAACAGGCACGGAATTTAGCCATTGCCAATCAAAACGATCTTCTGATTCGGGGCCTTCCGTAACCGTAACATAATCGATCCCCAAGGATGTGATATTCTGAAAAAAGTGAGACCCCTGTGAAGGATCGGCCTTCAGCTTTTCATTCCTGAGTTCGATAATAGCGCCTACGCCTGAAATATGCCGCCATTGAACCGGGATGCCAAGCCACCTGTCCGCAGAGCCCCATCTTCCCGGCCCAACCAACAGGTAGGGTCGCTTATCTTTGAGTAAACCAGCGTTTATCTGCCCTATTTCTTCGGCGATCTGAACAGTTGCTTTGGTCTCAAAAACATCGGGCTTGACATAGACGATATCCGCGATCTTCTCGTTTTTTCCGTTTCCGAGGGCCTGGGTGGAACGGCAGAATGCCCTATCCAACTCTTCCGATGTGATCTCAACCTCAAAGCGATCTTCATCTGCAACCATGGGCCTAATCTGGAGAAAATGGAAATCGCTTTTCCTCTTTTTGTCAGGGCTCAGATTAACTGAAAACTCAATTTCAACAGGACACCCCATCCCCTTTCGTCCCAATGTCAGCAAATCAGACAAGAGCTGGGGCAAAGGAAAGATGTCATATTTCAATACCTGGGCAAATGTCAGTATCTTTGGCCCCGGGATGTAGCCCGTGTCCCTGATACGATCTTCTTCAGGCACGTAAGTGCTGGCAAGTGTCCTTACAGGAAATTCGTTTTCAGCATCATCCACTTCCCTTTTTTCAAGATTGGAATTCTTCCAGTCCTTAGGGTCTTCAGCATAATTTTTGATTCTTAAGGCATAAAAAAAACGCTGACCGTTCACAAGGATATCTTTGACAGTGGAAAACTGGGGCATGATCTTTGGATACTTGGGAGAGAAGCGCAATGTCTTCTCTCCTTCCACAACGGTTTTACCTAAACCCAAGGCGATATGGGCAATCCCTTCTTCTGGTTTCATATGGGATACCGGATAGAAGTTATGGGACTGGGCCACACCGGAAATAGCCGGGTAAAAGTAGTCTCCGTACTCCTTTCCGGCAAGCTGCTGAATAATAACTGCCATCGCTTCCGCCTGGGGTTGATTGGAAGTGCTTCTTGAAAATGCCTTGGGACTTTCGTAATAGGTAGATGCGTAGACCAATTTAATGGCGGTAATGAGATGGTGAAGCCGAACCGAAGGGTCGGGATGGTTATTGGGAATCATGTAGGTGTGATAAAGCCCGGCATAGGGCTGAAACTGGGCGTCTTCTAAAAGGCTTGAAGAACGGACGGAGAGGGGGATCGTGACCTGGGCCACAAAGGCCTGAAGGTCTTTTACCAGCCACTCCGGTATTTCAGCTTTCAAAAAGCCCTGCGCGACTTTTTTATCAGCCAGGTTTTCCTTGGCAAAGCGCTGCAAATGGTTCTTGGTTACAAATGACTCAAACCCGTCAGTGCAGATAACTAAGGTTTTGGGAATTCTGATCTTGATTTGAGAATATTTTTCGTGAAGCTCCTGGTTCTGCCCAAGAACAGCGGACATAAAGGCCAGGCCCCGGGCCTTCCCCCCTAAGGAGCCCTGACCGACCTTGAGGAAATCCGTGATGTAAGGATCAAAATGATCGGCCCTAAACCGGGCCACCACACCTTTTTGACGTAATTTCCGCAGGGCCCGGATGTTGGAAATAATATACTCCCGCATTTCGGGGACACTGCTGAAGTCAGAGGCCTGGACCTCACGGAATTTGGAGGCAAGGGCTATTTCAGAACGGGCCATGATCCAGTTGGAAAAATGATTACGTTCCGCATGAAAGCAAAGCGACTCATCCGGTATCTGTGAAAGCTTTCTTTCAAGCGTACGAAGGTCAGGGGCCCGGTCAATCTCTTTCCTGTCAGGCATACGAAATACGAAATCCCCAAAGCCGAGGCGGGTAAGGAAAAAATTGTGTAGCTCGGAGAGAAGGTGTGGTGAATTCTTGTCAAGGAACTCAGCGGGAACCTGGTCTGCCTTTTCCCTGTTACTTGGTTCCGAACTGAGCAGGAGAAGTGGAACGTCAGGAACTTCCTTCTTAATCTGGGAAAGCAGAAGAAATCCCGTATTATCGTCCAATTGATGGTTTTTTGGTAAACGGGCGTCTGATATCACGCCGAAGAGAAAGGAACGGAATTTTTGGTAAAGCTCAAGGGCTTCTTCATAACTGGTGGCTAAAAGTATTTTGGGTCTGGCCCGCATTGTAAGGAGCCTGTGTTCTTCGTTGAGGCCAACTTTGAGCACCGCCTGTGTCTGCCTCACGATCTCTTTGTAGATAAGGGGTAAAAAGGACGAGTAATAAATCGGTGAATCTTCAACCAGCAGGAGGACCCTTACCTTCGCCTTCTGGGTATCAATATCGACATTAAGGTGGTCTTCAGCGTTCTTGACCATGGCCAAAAGCAGATCTGAATTGCCGGACCAGATAAAAATCTTGTCTATCCCCTCGCAATTTTTGTTCTCAGGAGGTGGATAAATACCCCTGGGGCTGTGAGCCAAAAGGACAACAGGCAACTCCGGGTTCATCTTTTTTACCTGCAAACCTAAAGAAAACGCATCCATTTCTTCCAAGTGCGGGGTAGTCAGGACCATGTCGAATTTTCTCATTCTCAAAAGCGCTAAGGCATCATAGGCCGAAGAAGTCCGTGTCACTCTCGGGGGGTGACTCAGGTTTAACCCGCTATATTCGTTTATGATCCTTGATGCGAGACTCCCGTCTTCTTCCATAATGAAGGCATCATAGGGACTGGAAACGAGCAGGATCTCACGCACCTTCTTTGACATTAGTTCATGATAGATCCTGAAACGCGCATAAGATTCTATCGATAGATTACTATTTTTTGAGTCCATCTTACCTCCGCCTCAGACTTCCGGTTGGAGCGGGCGGTTCGAAGTAAT
The DNA here is from genome assembly GCA_030611815.1 of Desulfobacteraceae bacterium. Taxonomy (GTDB): domain Bacteria; phylum Desulfobacterota; class DSM-4660; order Desulfatiglandales; family Desulfatiglandaceae; genus Desulfacyla. Next base: position 1,883 of record JAUWPC010000045.1, on the reverse strand, counting down.
AAAGGATGATTATTCAACGCGTCTAACTGAAGCTTGAGAACACCAAGGGCAGGCTAAATTCCTCCCCTTGATGTCTTGAGCTTTTCTCTGCAAGGTCTTAGGCGTCTATTATACCGAGGGCCTCTTCCCTGTATGCATCCATTACATACGGAATACCCGTAATCTTTGCACATTCTTCTGTAAGTGAAAATATATCTTTCCGGCTGATGTATTGGACCTCCCAGTTTCTCGAACCGGCCATTAACTGCTGGAGTCCTACCTTGATCTTGTCTACGGCGCTATATAGGCCAACAGCCCCCAACGGAAGGTTATCTGCCTCAGCCCCGTACTTTTCTTTAAGAACCTCATAATTCATGAAAATCTCTTCTTTTGTAGATCCGTATTTTGAAACTGTCGACGGGAGCCCTCCTTGTTCGCCTCTCAGCCATTTTTCCATATTTTTCCCCACCATGCCCGGAATCATCAGGGCACGGCCCATGCAGACGGCCTTGCAGTACGGGGCGCCTAAGGCCAGGGCCTTGAAGACATGGTCCTCTGCCGAAAACCCACCTGCAAAGGCGATGTCCGGGACCCATAAGCCTCGCTTGGCGAGACGGTCACACAACTCATACGCCATGGAGTGCAGATAGATAGAGGGGATGCCCCATTCGTTCATCATCCGCCACGGGCTCATGCCTGTGCCCCCCGGGGCCCCGTCGATGGTCAGAAGATCGATCTTGGCATCACTGGACCAGCGGATCGCCATGGCCAGTTCTCTCATGGGATACGCACCGGTCTTAAGCGTAACACGCTTTGCGCCTAATTTGCGCACCCGCTCCACCTCCTTCATAAAGCCTTCCTGATCAATGAAACCGAGGCGTGAATGGCGTTCAAACTGTTTCAGGGGTCCAGCCTTGAAGGCGGCTTGAAAGGCGGGGGACTCCGGATCGGGGGTGACGATGTAACCCCTCTTTTTCAAAAGGATTGCCCGCTCCAGGGAGTTCACTTTGATCTCTCCGCCGATACATTTGGCGCCTTGCCCCCACTTCAGTTCAATGGTCTCAACACCGAGTTTGTCGATGACGTATTCCGCCACCCCGTTTCGGGTATCTTCCACGTTCATCTGTACAAGGATATCCCCGTAGCCTTCATGGTAACGGCGGTATTCTTTGATTCGGCGGTCCATTTCAGGTGAATTTTTCACCTTTCCGTGGCTGTTGAATTCCAGGTCCGGGTCGATGCCGCAGACATTTTCACCACACACTAAGGTGATCCCGCTGATGGCGGCCCCGATGGCAAAATGTTCCCAGTTTTTCTGGGCGATATCCGTGCTGCCGAGGGCCCCGGTAAATATCGGGACCTTCATCTTAACCTTCTCGTCAGCGCCAAAGGATGTCTCCGTGTTGACCGCCGGGAAAGTAGCCTTGTCCGGGTCCGCTTCAACCCCCTTTGCCCCAAAGGCATATCCCATGATATTCAGATGGGAGTAATCAACAGGGTAGTCCTTGTCCGCACCGGCCGTAATGCTGCCGAATGGCTGGGGGTAAAGGAGTTCCCTTCCCCGGAATGTGGCATTGAACATATCGCAGTTCCCCTTGCATCCGTCAACACACCTGCTGCAGATGCCTGACTGGGGGGCCACATCACGTGAGCGATTCCTGGTCTGAAGTGCTTCATTCGCGTTTGGTTTTTGTAAATTCAATGTTTTATCCTCCTCTATTTAAATCAGGGAAGAAAACAAAAAAAGGCGCCTTCCCTGAAAAGGGTTTAGACGCCTTTGTCTTATCGCGAAAGGCCTTAGCACGTCTTTGTGCAAGGCTTCAGTCAAATTTTGATTGGTAACTATACCCTCAGATATTCTCCCTGTCAAGACATTTTTGCCATAAAGGCTCGATTCTCAGACC
>JAUWPC010000388.1 GCA_030611815.1 Desulfobacteraceae bacterium | reverse complement strand
AGGGCCTTTAAAAAAACCTCGGGCATAATAACTGCAGAGCCAAGATTGATGAATACCCCACCCTCTAACTCTGAAACGAGACTGGAGAATACCCGAAAATCAAGATGAGAGGCCTTGCCAATGGCTGCGCCATCCGCGCTTGGATGAAAATGGATGATGTCAGTCCCCATTGCCACATGCACGGTTGCCGGGATATCAAGCTCATAGGCCCGTGCCAGAAGACTGTGCCGGTTAAAGGGGAAATCCTCTCGAATAAGCATGGCCCCCACAGATTCACCTAAGCCTAAGCCCTTTTCTGCCCCTTCTGAGATCGCCTCGTTCAGGAATCTCCCCGTCTCTTCGGCCATGCCGAATCGTCCCGCCCCGATTTCCGAGGCCACGTCCTCCGAGGTTTTCCCTGCCATGGCCAATTCAGCATCATGAATGATGCACGCGCCGTTCATGGCTAATCCCTTGATGATCCCGCGATCTAACAGGTCTATAATGATCGGATTGAGGCCCACCTTTATGGCATGGGCGCCCATGGCGAGTATTATGGTCCTGTTTGCGGATGCAGCCTGGACCATACGATCCCGGATTTCGAGGAGATCCTTTCCCGCAAGTATCCGCGGCAATGACTCCAACCATCGGTTCACTGAACCTCCCGGCTCCCAGGCACGGGCAAAATCGTCAAGATTGACCTTACTCTTCCTCTCTTTAAGGGGATACGATTTCACGCCATCCAATGATATCGGTTTAAGTCTATTCATTATATAAGTGCCTAACCCGGGTAAACCGGAATTGCGAATTCAGGAATTCAGGAATTAAAAACAATCTCCTTAACGTAATCCATGAATCTCGAACCCTGACCGGAAACTAAGCAGATTGAAAAAACTTTGCCCCTTTCTATTACTGGCTTTCCACGCATCGTAAAGAATTTCTCGTGTTTTTTGCGAAAGACTTAATTGGTAATTGTCTAATACCCAGTATCCTTCAATCCCTCAATCCCTCAATTCCTAAATCCCTAAATTCCTCAATCCCCTAAATGCTTCTGAAAAAGGATGTAATCTACCAGGTGGCATATGATATGCTCTGTTAGGATATGAGCCTCCTGGATACGGGCAGTCACATCGCTCTTTACAATAAGGGCCATATCAACCACGGCTGACAGCTTTCCACCCTTGTTTCCTAAAAGCCCGGCTGTGTACAGGCCTTGTTTGTTGGCAACTTCCACAGCAGAGAAGACGTTTTTCGAGTTGCCGCTCGTGCTTATGGCTAAGAGAACATCCCCTTCTACTCCGAGGGCCTTCACCTGCTTTGAAAAGATATCCTCAAAAGAATAATCATTCCCGATACTGGTAATCACTGAGGTATCGGTTGTCAAAGCCATTGCAGGGAGAGGGGGACGTTCAAGCTGAAAACGATTCACGAATTCCGCCGCCATATGCTGGGCATCGGCAGCGCTCCCCCCGTTTCCGCAGATCAGGAGTTTTCGATCTCCCAAGAACGCTGAGGCGATCTTTTCAGCAAGCATGCCGATCTTTGATGCATTCTTCCGAACAAACTCATCATTGGTTTTAAGGCAGCTTACCAAGATCTTTTCAATGATATTCTCCAACTTAGACCCTCCCTTCTAATGGTTCTGCAACGGCGAGGTCCTTGATGGCCCGGGCTATTATCTCGAATTCTCTTTCCTGGATAGTCCTTACGTCGAACATGACCCTGTCTCTTTCGACTCTCGTAATCACAGGGGGGGCATAGGCCCTGAGCCAGGTCTCCATTTGCTGTGAGGAAAGTCTTCCAGGGATGAGGCACAAAAGCCTGCTCTTTAATTCCTGAAGAGGGAGGGCGCCCCCTCCTACTTTTGAAGAGCCATCAATCAGCTCAATGGAAAAGTTATTGTTTTTTATATTGCTGACCAGCTTGTACAGGCGATCGGCCTTTTCCCTTAGGGAATCGTAGGACTGACATATCATTTTCAGGGTAGGAATCTCTTTCATGGCAAGACGCTGGTCCCTGTAAAGTCTGAGGGTCTCCTCTAAGGCCAAAAGTGTCAATTTGTCAATCCTGAGAGCCCTGGTGAGCTGGTTTTTCCGGATGGCTGTAACCAGATCCCTCCGGCCCAAGATAATTCCGGCCTGGGGGCCTCCCAACAGTTTATCGCCGCTGAAAGTGACGAGATTCGCCCCCTGGGCCAAGGATTTCTGAACAGTTGGTTCCTTGATTAGACCGTAATTTGATAAATCAACAAGACATCCGCTCCCCAAGTCCTCCATTACAGGGATTCCGTGCCGTTCTCCCAATTTAACGAGTTCCGGTATGGGCACCTCTTCAGTAAAGCCCACCACCTGAAAGTTACTGGTATGGACCTTCAGCAGGAGGGCGGTCTGGGGACCGATTACCTCCTCATAATCCTTTAAATGGGTCTTGTTGGTGGTCCCCACTTCCACCATTTTTGCACCGCTCTTACGCATAACATCCGGTATGCGAAAGGAACCGCCGATCTCAACCAACTGGCCCCGCGACACCACCACCTCGCGGTCTTTGGCCAAGGTCTCAAGGGCAATGAGCACCGCGGCGGCATTATTGTTGACCACCATGGCTGCCTCTGCCGAGGTCAACTCCTTGAGGATCTCCTCCACATGCACATATCTACTTCCCCGCGTGCCATTGTCCAGGTCATACTCAAGATTGCTGTAGCCGCCGGCGATAGAACTGAACCTCTCAAGCGCCCTTTCAGGCAGGATGGATCTCCCCAAATTGGTGTGTACCACCACGCCTGTGGCATTGATTACATTTCTCAGGCTCGGCATGGATATCAGTTCCAGTCTTTCCAATACTCGCAATGAAACCGAATCAACGCCTAATTCGGGCCCTGGTTCGACAATACTCCCCTCTCGAATATCCGTCCTAAAACCGTCGAGG
>JAUWPC010000232.1 GCA_030611815.1 Desulfobacteraceae bacterium | reverse complement strand
AAAATCCAGAACAACCCGGACATAATCGTCGGGACGATACTGATAGGTGTTGTGACCGCAGCCGGGAAGAACGGCCAGTTCTCCCTTGGAAAGCTGCCGATACATGTCCACCCCCTGTTCCACGTCAAATATAAAGCTGCGGTCCGGATAAAGGACCAAAGCTGGGCACCTGACAGAAGACAAAGCAGGTCTCAGGTCAAAAATATCCGTCCCATAGGCGCCTCCGAATTGGCGGAACTGATCATAAAAAGGACTGGCGTCCTCCCCGTGCCATTCAACAAGTTTTGTCTTGAGTTCCGGTTCAAGATCCCGGAATGTTTTGGGGAAAGCCTTGGAATTAACCTCGGTCATCGGTATTTTACTGAAGAACTGGGTGCTCGCAATTACCATGGTCTGAATCTGATCCGGGAATTTTGCCGCATAGTCCACTCCCACCACCCCACCCTCGCATTGTCCGATAACATGAAAACGGTCGATGCCGAAGAAGTCCATCAGCACGGCCATTTCTTCAACGCTCTCCGGCCGAAAACGATCGCTAACATAGAAATCCATGAAACCAGGGCCCTTCTCTGATTGCCCGTATCCCCTTCTGTCGTACATAATGACCCGGTAACCTTCGTCCACGAGCCTGGGGTAAATCTCTTCCCATGTCTTGACGCAACCAAAGCCATGATGGAGAAGGAGAATAGTCCCTTTCTCATCGCCTTTACCATAATTCTCATAATAGATCTTTATTCCGTTGACACTCTCAAATGGCATGAATTCCTCCCCTACAGCCTCCTAATACCTTATCGCGCAGCATCGGAGTAAAATTACTGATATACTGATGGACGTCCACAGTCGACCAATTTCTGTTCATATCTTATCTACTTTTATCGCAAAAAAAGTCAATGCAGAAATGTATCTCGAATACCTGGTTTTCTCGTAAAGGTCTTCAACAGGTTAGGAGCTTTCCAGAAATAAGCTGAGCATCTTACGCCTTGATTCAGGCTTTCAAGAATTGATCGAGATCTTCACAGTACGCACATCCTGCGCCTTCAGAAAATGAGCATAAACCCTGTCGAGGATTGCCTTTGGTATATTACCCAAGCCTTGATTTGCCATGCTACCCCCACATCTTGACTTTAGCACTTCTGCTTCAGGGTCTGCACTATGACATTGACAAAATCAGAGGGAATGGTTAAGAAAAGTGTAGTTTACTTTTTATCCTAAGAAGAAAGATTTCGGTTATATTCAAATGATCCCAGGTGAATCTCAGCATAATCAGTCTAACGACTCAAGTTGTAAGGCCGGCGAAACGGACAGTGATATGCAGTTGGCTTACGATTTTTATTTAGAAGATGATCGTCAGAAAGAGATCAGCGAACTCAAGTATTTAGTCAATAGTTTGGAGCTAATCCTCAACAATGTGTATTCAGGAATTATTTTCTGTGACAGAAAATGCAACATTGTTTTCATGAACCATGTCTACGCGGAATTGTTAGGAGTCGACAGAAATGAGGCAGTAGGCAAATCCATATATGAGTTTTTTCCCGATTCGCGGCTGCCTTCTGTCTTGCGCAGCGGAAAGGCTGAGTTGGGTCAGCAATGCAGTCTGAGAGGCGAAATACCCTTTCTCGTTAACAGGCTTCCGATCAAGAGAGGAAACGAAACGATAGGAATAATTCTGCAATCCATTTTTAAGGATTATGCCAGCTTCAAGGAGCTGGTTGCCAGGCTCAACCTTTTAGAGACCAAGGTCAAATCCTATAAACGTGAGCTTAACAGTCTCCTTTCGGCCAGATATTCCTTTGATGATATTGTAGGAGAAAGCAGCACTATTCGCGAAGCCAAGAGGCTTTGTGCAAAATATGCCAGCACTGATGCACCGATTCTGATATTGGGTGCAACCGGAACGGGGAAGGAACTGTTTGCGCATGCTATTCATACGGAGAGCAAAAGGGCTAATGCCCCATTTGTCTGCGTTAATTGTGCAGCTATCCCTAAAGACCTCCTGGAATCGGAGCTTTTCGGTTATGCCCCCGGAGCATTTACAGGGGCCCAGCAAAAAGGCAAGGCCGGTAAAATAGAAATGGCCCATAGGGGGACCCTGTTTTTGGATGAAATGGGCGACCTGCCTCTAAATGCCCAGGCCAAACTCCTGAGGGTTTTGGAAGGTAAGGTGTTGGAAAGGGTGGGTGATCTTAAGCCCATTGCAGTGGATTTCAGGCTAGTAGCCGCAACCAACAAGGATTTGAGGGGAATGATTAGCCGCAATGAGTTCAGGGAAGAGCTTTTTTACCGGCTTAACACGATGACCGTCAGTGTCCCCCCGCTTTCCGAAAGAAAAGGAGATATCCCTCTGCTAATTAGTTATTTCCTAAGTGCCATGGGAAAATCGAGAATCCGTTGCACCGCAGGCGCCATGGAGATTCTGCAAAGATATCCATGGCCGGGAAATGTCCGTGAACTTAAAAATGTAATTGAACGAGCAGTGAGCCTCATTGATAGAGATATGATAGACGTGGAACATCTTCCATCCGAGATCATAACATTACAATATGATATTAAACGGGGACAGGGTGACTCCGGTAAGCTCCTGTCAAAACAGCTATTTCGCTGTGAGTATCATATCTTGGTTGAAGCCCTTAAGCTGACAAAAGGGAACATGTCCAAGACCGCCAGAATCTTAGGCGTGTCCAGATCAACCTTTTATGAAAAATGCAAAAAGCATAATCTCCTTTCCTATAATTGGGGCAGCAATTGCTGATGGAGTAAGTGTAAGGAAATCAGGACACGTCCGAATTTTCGGACACACCAACAGGTCAGTTCTGTAAGTGAATTATCCTCTCAACAGCCAAATCCCAACATTCCAATATTTTTCCTTGATGCTTGATTACAAGAAGGTATCAGAGGGATAGAGCCGTTTTTTACCCCTTCTTAAATCACGTTTTTCCTCAGAATTTCCTTTTCCTTAAAAACGGCATGATAGTTGCTTATTAATCTGGGTTATCTCTCCACCATTGCATTATTCCTAAGCCTACTGAACAAAAAAAGCAAACCAAGAGAGGGAGTAGTTTTGGTATTCAATAAGGAAACCATTCTGGGGATTAGTCTCACCGGGTTCGGGATTTTCCTATATTGTTTTATTATCCCATGGCAGGTTGAGTTCCAGGACGAAGACGGTGCAATGTCCTCAGCCTTCTTCCCAAAGGCGGGGACCGTTCTCTTAATCATCCTCAGCGTTATCTTTACGGTTGTAAGCGCAAAAACAATCCAAAAAACCAAGCCCAAGCCATCTGATCCAATCGAAAAAAGGGCCAAACTAAATGTGTTATTTTCGGCTCTATGCATGGGCCTTTATATCTTTGCCATTGCTTTAGTAGGATTTGTGGCTGCCACACCTCCGCTATTGATCCTCTTAATGGTGATTTTGGGGGCGCGTTTTAAGGACTGGGTATCAATATTGATAACGGCCAGCGCCACAACCATAGCAATTTATTATATCTTTATGAAATTGCTCGGACTTCCTATGCCTTAATTAGTTATAAGCTTCTAAAATGCGTTTAAGTTTGCCCCGTGAAATGCGAAGCCTATTTAACTGGGGTGCCTAAAGTTAAATATGGAACAAAGGGTGTGAGATGGATCTTTTACTCCAAGGCCTGACCGTTCTATTCAGCCATTGGTATAACATAGCTGCCATTTTCGGCGGGGTTGCAGTTGGGATAATCGTTGGAGCCCTTCCTGGGCTTGGCCCTGTTGCGGTAATCGCCATCGCCCTCCCCTTCACCTACCTCATGGGTTCCTTGGAGGCAATGATGTTGTTGTTGGGCATTTATATCGGCGGGATCTACGGAGGGTCTATAACCGCGATACTGCTCAATTCCCCCGGGACACCCAATTCGGCGGCAACCCTCTTCGATGGTTACCCCATGGCCCAGCAGGGAAAGGCCCAGAAGGCATTAAAAATGGCCCTTTTCGGATCAGTTACCGGGGGGATTTTGAGTGCATTGGGTCTTCTCTTGATCGCGCCGCTGCTGGCAAAGATAGCCCTGAAATTCGGCCCGCCCGAATATTTTGCAATTATCGTCTTTTCTCTCACCATTATCGGGTCTGTTTCAGGCAAGTCCTTACTGAAAGGACTCATTTGTGCCACAATAGGCCTGCTCCTCTCCACTATCGGACTCTGCCCCATTTCAGGAACATCTCGATTTTGCTTTGATAACATCAACCTATCCTCCGGGCTTTCCATTATCGCCATGCTCATCGGAATCTTTGCCCTGTCAGAGGTTATGTTCCAGGCCGAGAAGGCAATTAGGCGAAAAGGGCAGGAAGCCTTCCTCGAAGAGTCTGCTAAGCTTGAGGATCAACGGGTTTCCCTGAAGGAGTTCATCCGTATGAAATGGCTCCTGCTGAGATCATCCGCCATCGGAATGTCTATCGGCACACTTCCCGGAATCGGAGCCGTGACTGCTGCATTTATTTCATATGGCGCTGCTGTGCGGGCCGCAAAAGAACCCGAAAGGTTCGGTAAAGGGGCTCTTGAGGGTGTGGCTGCTGCAGAGACGGCAAACAATGCCGTGACCGGTGCGGCCCTGATCCCCCTTCTGGTATTGGGAATCCCGGGGGACGTGGTGACCGCTATCCTGTTAGGGGCCTTGATTATCCACGGTATGGTGCCGGGTCCCGAACTATTCGAAACTCAAGGACCCACTATGTTTGGGCTGATTCTTGGACTGTTAGTGGGGAATTTAGTAATGCTGCTGATCGGAAGGATCTTTATCAAGTTTGGAGGTCTTGTCACTAAGGCGGCCCGTCATGTTGTTTTTCCCGTTACCGTGACCTTATGCATTGTGGGTACCTACGCCATTAACAGCAGTTTCTTCGATCTGGAGATTATGTTCATATTCGGAATCATTGGCTACTTCATGCGGAAATGGGGGTTCCCGATTCCCCCTCTGATTATTGCCTTCATATTGGGGCCAATGGCAGAGATCAACTTGAGGCAGGCCTTGATTATTTCCGATGGAAGCATGCGGATTTTTCTTGTGAGTCCTATCTCTCTTGCTTTTTTGATCTTAACCTTCCTCTCAATTGCCGGCGTCATATACCGTAGGGCAAAGGAGCGATAACCAGAGACTTAATAACCCTTAACACAAACCATGAAAGGAGGAGATTATCATGCAGGAAAAAAGAAGTTGGGTTTTTTTGGTGTGCATCGTCATTGGTATGATGGTTTTTGCAGGAGGCGTATGCTGGGGAGCAGGTGATTTTCCGTCCAAACCGATCGAGCTGATCGTCCCCTATCCGGCTGGCGGGTCTACGGATGTCACAGCCAGGCCTTTAGCCAAGGGGGCTGAGAAGGATCTGGGTCAGCCGATTGCGGTTATCAATAAGGCCGGGGGTGGCGGCACGGTGGGGACGGCACATGTGGCCAACGCAAAGAATAACGGGTACACCTTGACCGTGGTGCCACCTGCCATATTCAATGCCTACTACATGAGAAACATCCCCTTTGTTCCCATGGAGGCATTTACCCCTATTATGGT
>JAUWPC010000375.1 GCA_030611815.1 Desulfobacteraceae bacterium | reverse complement strand
TGGCATCTTTTTTATCCGGTTTAGATTCTTCCAGAACCCGCTGTGAACTTCGGAAACCATCGCCACTGCCCTGTCAACTCTTTCTTGCTCAGCAGGGGACAGGATATGTTTATGGACGCTTGTCGAAAGGCCGGCAAGTTCCTTTAGAACCGCTTTCACCGATTCACTGAGCCCCGTTAGATTATACCCCCCCTCAAGCGTAATTACTACCTTTCCATCACAACATGCGTCAGCGATATCCATCACGGAGCGGGTTAGCGCGGCAAAACCGTGTGGAGTTACAAGCATTCCTCCTAAAGGATCGTCTTCATAAATATCAAAACCCGCCGACACCAAGACCAGATCCGGTTCAAACTCGAGGGCGATCGGTTCCAATACCCTTTTGAACACGCCAATGTATTCCGCGTCCCCATGGCCAGGTGAGAGAGGGACATTTACGGTGAACCCCTTACCTTTCCCTATCCCTATCTGTTCGAAAGAGCCACTGCCCGGATAATAGGGATATTGATGGGTTGAAAAGTAGAGGGTCGTAGGATTTTCTTCAAATGTATGCTGAGTCCCATTGCCATGATGAAGATCCCAGTCCACCACAAGAATCCGTTCAGTGCCATGAAATTTCTGGGCAAACCTGGCCCCTATGGCCACATTATTAAAGAGGCAAAAACCCATTGCCCGGTTGCTCTCAGCGTGATGGCCAGGCGGCCTTACTAATGCAAAGGCATTGTTCAACTTTTTCGATACTACCGCGGAAATAGCTTCACACAGCCCACCTGCAGCAAGAAGGGCGGCCTCGCAGGAGCCTTCAGAGACTGCAGTGTCTGGATCAAGAGAACTGTATCCTTTTCCCTCTGTAGCCATAATCATATCCACATACTTTGGAGAATGCACCAGCAAGAGCTCATCTCTCTTAGATCTTCTCACCGGAATATCCTGAAACAGGCCTGACATGTCAGCCCCTTCAAGCATGGAATAGATTGCTTCTAAACGTTCGGGACTCTCCGGATGAAAGGCCCCCGGTCTGTGATCTAAGTATCTACTGTCCTTAACAATACCTGTCTTAAGCATTTTAGCTCCTCTTCAATTTACTGGCGGAAATAGATTTGATCATAAATCTTGCGTCCCTTCCTTGACTGATATTACTACCTTGTAGAGTGCAGTGATTATGAGTGTCCCCAAGGAATAAATGCCGAGGGAGATGGTCAACTCTACCCATGATGGAGGGTATTCCATGATTCGCCCGAAGACATTGGGGATAAAGGCAGCGGGCACGAGGACAAAGCCCTTGTCGATCCAGAGGCCGATGAGGGCGATGATACAGGCCGCTACAAGGACCGGGCGGTTGCTTCTGGCGCCGGGAATGACCAGGAGACCGATGGCGACGAGTATGGCGATGTTCATGCTCCAGTACCAGGGCACTAAGGCGCAATTGCCATTAATGCCCAAGAAGAGATACTGGAATGTCTCAGTGTATTCCGGAATATGGGCGTAGAACACAGTGAAGTACTCCACCCCCAAAAAGAATGCATCAATGATCAGGGCATAGAGCATGATGGTCACCAGCTTTTGGATGGCCTTTTCTGTGACTACAAAGTGGGTGAGGGTTTTGATTACAGTACAGAGGATTATCAGAAGGGCCGGGCCGGCGGCAAAGGCCGTGACCAAGAAACGGGGGGCCATAATGGCCGTCATCCAGAACCCCCGGCCGGGCGTGCCGGCGTAGATAAAGGCCGTGACAGTGTGCATGACCACTGCCCACGGCATGGAAAGATAAATCAGCCCCTTCACCCACCATTGCAGGGGCACTTCCCTTTTCTCTGCGCCAATCGCTGTCCAGCCGATGATAAGGTTGAGCACCATGAAGCCGGGGAGGAAAATGGTGTCATAAAAGAGCATAGAGTGGGGAGTCGGGTTCAGGGGCACATTCAGGATGCGCATCGGCATGCCAATGTCGGAAAAGATGAAGAGCAGACTCATAAGCAGGGTGCCGACAGCTAAAAACTGGGCAAAGGCCGTAATCCGGCCAAAGGCCTTGAAATCGTGCAAATAAAGCGGCAGCACCACTATAAGTATCGAGGCGGCGACGCCCACTAAAAAAGTAAACTGCGAGATATAGAACCCCCATGAGACATCCCGGCTCATGCCGGTAACCCACATCCCCTCTTGCAACTGGTACAGGTAGGCGATGAGCCCGATACCGATACCCGCCACTAAGGCAAGGACCCATACCCAATAACCTTTGCCGCCATGAAAAACCTTTTCGAGCATATCAGCCTTCTGTTAATCCCCTGTAGTTAACAATAACCCCATCCGCAGATTTCGCAGATTCCCACATATTACTAAAACATCCCATCCATTCACTCATCCATCCTGCATCGTTCAGCCTGCATCCTGCATCGTTCATCCTGCATCTTGTATCTCTAAATCCCTAAATTCATAAAATATAAAAGACCGATGGACCTGTGCCCAAATCCGGTTTGCGTCTGATGTGTGGCTTCTCTGACAAGAGCTTGCGGACCGCCGATGTCGGGTCTTCCAGGTCTCCGAATGTCAATACGCCCTCCTTGCAGGCCTCAACGCAGGCCGGCATCCGGCCCACTTCCAGGAGTTCCTGACAGAAATTGCACTTTTCAACTACCCCCCTGCGCCGGGTGGGGTACTCTGGGTTGATCTTCCTGATGAAGGGGCGGGGGTCTCGAAAATTGAAACTGCGAGAACCGTAGGGGCAGGCGGCCATGCAAAACCTGCAACCGATACAGCGGTGGTAATCGATCATGACTATCCCGTCCTTTTCCCTCTTGAAGGTGGCCTGGGTCGGACAGACCCTGACACAGGGCGGATCCTCGCAGTGGTTGCACAAGAGAAAGAATTCTTTCTCACGGATCCTCTTAGAGAGAAACCTGTGAGACCGTTCGGGAAATGCGTTTTCATAGGGCTCAAGAAAAAGCCACTTCACCTCATGTTCGGTCTTGGGGATATAGGGGACATTGTGGATTTTATGGCAGGCGGTCAGGCAATTATCCGTACAGTCGTCTCTGCACTTTGTCATATCAACCACCATGGCCCATCTCCTGGCCTTCAGGGCCTTTGGGCCGGGCGACATCCTGCCTTCCAACTCAAAGCC
>JAUWPC010000315.1 GCA_030611815.1 Desulfobacteraceae bacterium | reverse complement strand
ATCCTAAGCGGTGAACACTGCAACGTTGAGGATCGACGCCGTCAGGTCAAGCGTCCGAATTATTCAAAACCAGAATTGTTGGCAACTATGCCTAACCAAGTCTGGTCCTGGGATATCACGAAACTGAAAGCCCCGTCAAATGGACCTCCTTCTATCTGTACGTTATTATGGATATTTTCAGTCGTTATGTTGTCGGTTGGATGGTTGCGCATCAAGAGAGCACTGCCTTGGCTAAAAGGCTTATTGAACAGTCTTGCATCAAACACAACATTGAGCCTGAACAACTGACCCTGCACGCAGACCGTGGATCAAGCATGAAATCCAAAGGGGTGGCACAGCTTCTCGCTGATTTGGGCGTAACCAAAACCCATAGCCGCCCTTATGTAAGTAACGACAATCCCTATTCGGAGTCCCAGTTCAAGACCCTCAAATATTGTCCTAAGTTACATGCCAGCTTTGGCTCGATCCAGCATTCAACGGCTTTATGACAGGTTTTATTTACATGGTACAACCAAAAGCAATATCATTAAGCAATAGATCTTATGACACCTGAAAATGTCCACTATGGCATGGCACAGAATATCTACGAAAATCGAGTCGAGGTCCTAAAAACGGCTTTTGAACTAAACCCTAAAAGATTCAAGGGAAATGTACCAAAACCTCCAGTGCTGCCAAAAGCGGCTTGGATAAACAAACCATAAACTGATTCGGTGCTGTATGATTAGAGTTTAATTTCTTGGATCGTGTGTCTCATTTTCATTGACATATTCCGGTACTGGAGGTTGGATGATTGGTTCCTGGCCGTATTCCTTGCGCCTTATGCCTCCGTCACCTGAACCTAAAAACTGGCCAACCGCCGAAACGGTGTTTAAAATAGACAGAATTTGGCATCTTTCATCAAGGCTAAAACGTAGTTTACACTTCTTCCAATTCTACCTTTGTCTGTGTCTGTCAGTGCCCGCCCCGTAGCTCCGGGAGATGGAACTGGGGTGAGTCTGCCTGTCGAAGATACCGCTATGCGGTGCCCCATGAAATGCCCTTTTCTTCTCTATTTCATCGGGGTGGCTAATTTAGTGTTGAACGGAAGGGGACAGCGGTTGAAGATAACTTGACTTGACACATATCTCGGGTCTTGGAAATGCTGAGGTGCAGAATTCGTATCACAACATCTTCTTTGGTTGTGGCCGTTATAGATATCTCCAATCAAGATATATTCCAGATTAGTTAGCATGCAAATTAATCGCAGCGAAAAATGAATTCAACTGTTATATAGTGTCCGAACGAAAACTAGGATTTTTCGTTCAGATCAAGAAAGATAAAAATTTTAACCGCCGGAATACATTGAGTATTTCGAGGATTAAAATTTGAGTCTGACGCAGATATGGGCAAAAAAGACAGTTTTCGTTCAGACACTATATAGGTATTGTAGCATCAGAAGTTTTGAGAGGTTGCTGATGTTATCCTTGCCTTTGAAGCCAGCCCAAAACCCCAAACCAGAAGGCCACATCATGAACATCAGATGAATACAACTTCCCTTCTTCGGGAACAATTAGCCGGATTTGTTGAGCAAAAGGGCTTCCTGTTCGGCTAATTCCACCCTCAGCTGCTCATTCTTTGACCTTAATTCGGCTGTTGTCCAGCCAGGCACGGTCACGTCATCGCGCACATCCCCTGTTCTGAAATCAACGAGATTTGTTTTTTCAATGGGATCCGTGACCAGGTAATAGAGCTCCCATTCATCCGGTTTAACTCTGTTGGGGTCCACGTTGGGGTCCACATAGCGAATAATCTTCCAGTCTCCGGTGCACAGGGCTCTCACATTGTTGGGCTGCATAACAGGCCCGGACTCCAGGGGAAGCCCCTGGAGTCTCGCTGCTTCCACGTTGTCAAGAAATATATCGTACTCCTGCTGGGTATCGTGATCAGGATCGCTTCCGAGTTCCGTAATCATGTCATTGCTCCTGTAAAGCACACCGGGCCGGGGATGTCCGTCAGGGCCGGGGATGCCCCCTGTCTTTTCACCCTTTATATAAGGCGACAGGTCGGCTCCGACCAAGTCGTCCACCGCTGCATGAAGCTGAATGGACGCCTTTACCTCATTCAATTTCGCTTTATTATATCCAGCGAGGCCCAACAACGTAGGCGCAAGATCAATTGAGCTTGTGGGTTGACTGATTTCCCTCATTTCCAGTTTGTTCGGGTTAACAAGGGGGGAAGATATGACCATGGGCACTCTTGTTATTTCTTCATAGGCGCTGTGCCACTTTTGAATCATGGCACCGTGGGCACCCGTCATATCACCATGATCAGACAGGAAGACAACGATTGTATTCTCGGTAAGGCCATTATCATCGAGGGCCTGCAACATCCGGCGGAGCTGAAGATCAGCCAGATAATGGCAATATACATAGAACTGGTTATAAGCCAGAGACCATGCTGATGCGTTTTCACCCTGGAGTTGAAATGGGAGAGGCGAGAGAAATTCCAGCTCTTTCAGCTTTGTCTTTATCGCAAGTCCATATTTGAGAGAGAATTCATACTGACACCGGGGCTTGTCATCAAGGGACTCATCGAAGGTTGGGGGCAGAAAACAGTTGTCCTGTGGAAAACCGTCCGGGTTGAGGTCTACAACGAGCCCCTCATTAGGGTCAGGATGCAGATCCGGGTTGCCCTGATCCGGGTTGCTTGGATCGCCTTTGGCAGGATTTGGTGGCGGAGGAGGATAATCGGTCCAGGGAACAACGCCAGTCTTGTCAGATTTTTCGGGCAATTGCCAGTTTATAGGCCAACTGCTACAGTCATGAGGATTCACCAGCGATCCTACGGCAAACCAGGGAACCTTGGAGCGGTCCTCTCCCTTTTTTGAAAGAAAGTTTACAACGTTACCCGCGAAACCAACATCGCGATATGCTCCCAGGTTGTATGCGCCTCCGCCATGTGGTTCAGGATATGAGCTCTCCCAATCTGAAAACCCCCAGGGTTCCATATAATCAGGAGACCCAGGCTCCGATACATGCCATTTTCCGAAATAATGGGTGGTATAACCAACTGCCCGAAACCAATCGCCAATTGTGGGTGTGCCATTGGGGTCAAGCCATGTAACATCCTCGGGAGTCTTGAAAAGCCCAGTCGTCTGGTCAACGCCAGTGGTATACTGACCGGTCATAATACAGGCCCTGCTTGGTACGCAGGCAGAAGAGGCGGTATAGTGCGTTCTCAGGACAACACCATTTTGCCGCAATCGTAAGAAGGCGGGAAAAAACTCTGTAAACGAATTATCAGGAGAAAGCTGCTCGAAACCGAAGATCTCTTTCAGTCCCCGAACCACTCCCTCCTCAGGGCCATATCCCTGAGGTGGAGTCTGCTGCTGATCTACCATGAGCAACAATATGTTCGGGTGTGATGGCTCAATATTCCCATCTCCTCCAGAGCATCCGGGGCCTGTACCAAGTCCAACAGATCCGCTGAGTAACGCGGCCGCGAGAGCCTTAGGTGGAATGCTGAGAAATTCCCTGCGTGTAAAACCCATTAGAATGCCTCCTTTCTACTACATCTGACTGAAATGCTCCCTCAGTTACCGCCCTCCAATGAGGTAGAAACTTCTCACTCTACCGTGGACCAACACCAAAGGGTCGCAATTACCTTCCTGTATGACCCAGCATAAGGTCTTTCTTATTTAAAATATAGAATTATAGGCCAAGTTATGTCAACTATAAAAGTTTTTGCCTGGAATGTGTTGACTTTCTAAGAGACAGCTTCTATTCCTGAGTTTCAGGAATCAATCACCCTTGGAATAAACAGAATATATGGCAAAGAAGAGGAAAACAAAGCGGAAAACTCCTGGTCTCGATCAGTAATTTCCGGTTAGGTTCTTGCATATGAATCATTAAAAAAATCGTAAAATCAATGGCTTAAGTTCATTTTTTGCTTGACATTCCAATTAGGGCGTGGGCGAAAATTTTGTAATCTTTAATGATTTCAGGAGGTTGCA
>JAUWPC010000128.1 GCA_030611815.1 Desulfobacteraceae bacterium | reverse complement strand
TTGATCAGGAATACCCCCTCTTTGAAATTCGCGGCAGCGAGCTGCTCATCAGGATGAAAGACAACGGTCTTTTTACTGATCTTTCTAAAGCGTATGAATGAGAAGACGGGATAGGCCAGGGCGGCCGCGCCTAATGTATAAACGGCCCACGAAAGACCCTTTTTGATAAATCCTCTTCTTTCCATTTGTTTCTCAGGATACTGGATACTTGTTACTGGATACTGGATACTTGTTACGTTCCTTGCGCCTTGTGCCCGGCGCCTTACGCCTTAGTCACTGTCCCCTGTGAAGTTATGAAAAAAAAGGGAAGAAATCAACCATTCTCTATGTCCGAGATGCTGAAGGAAAGATCCGTTGCGCAAATCCGGCAATTATATTATGGTGCTCAATGGAGAAAAAAGATTTCGACCTGTGCAGTTAAAAAAATAGCCACGGAGACTCAGAGACACAGAGGAGAACATTTTAAGGCAAAGGGTTCCCTCTGTGCCTCTGAGCCTCTGTGGCAAGAAAACAGCGGGAAACTTTGAACCTCAGAACAAGGAGGAGATATATAACCGATGGAAATCATTGAATACACTGAGGAACACAGGATCTTTAGAGAAGCGGTAAGGAGATTCTTTTCAAAAGAAGTAATCCCCTATGCAGACGAGTGGGAGGAGGCCGGCATAGTGCCGAAAAGCGTGTGGCTAAAAATGGGAGAACAGGGTTTCCTCTGCATGGACGTGGCAGAGGAATATGGTGGCCTTGGTGCTGATTTTCTCTATTCGGTCATACTGACCGAGGAGCTTGGAAAGACAGGGAATACCGGATTGGCCGCGCCGTTGCACAGCGATATTATTGTCCCATATATCACCTCTTTCGGCTCCGAAGAACTGAAGAGAAAATACCTTCCCGGATGTATTTCCGGGGAGCTGATCACGGCCTTGGCCATGACAGAACCCAACACAGGGAGTGACCTGGCCGCCATTCGGACCACTGCCGTGGAGGATGGAGATGACGTGGTTATCAATGGCCAGAAGACCTTTATCAGTAACGGGATTAACTGCGGACTTCTTGTCTTGGCTGTTAGAGATCCTTCAGTGGAAAACGATTACCAGGCCATTGATCTGTATGTAGTGGATGAGGGCACACCGGGTTTTGAAAAGGGGAAGAAGATAAAAAAGGTGGGGTGGCACAGCCAGGACACGGCCGAGCTCTACTTCAGCGACTGCCGCGTCCCCAAGGGCAACCGCCTTGGGCAGAAGGGATCAGGCTTCATGATGCTGATGGAAAACCTCCAGCAGGAGCGGCTTATGTGTTGCATTATCGGGGTGGTCGCTGCAGAACGTATGTTAGAGATGACCATCGAGTATTGCAAGGAGAGGAGCGCCTTTGGTCGCCCCATTTCGAAATTTCAGAATACCCAGTTCAAGATCGTTGAGATGGCTACCGAGGTCAGGTTAGGCCGGACATTTGTCGATAAGCTGATCGTCGATCATATGGAGGGGGCAAATGTTGTGGTGAACGTATCCATGGCCAAGTACTGGACCTCTGAGATGGCCATGCGTGTTGCCGACCAGTGTGTGCAGCTCCACGGGGGCTACGGGTATTGCGAGGAATATCCGATTGCCCGGGCCTGGAGGGATACAAGGGTTTTGTCTATTTTTGCCGGGACCAGCGAGATTATGAAGGGGATTGCCGCCAAGTTTATGGGACTTTAAGGATTGATGATTGTTGATTGATGATTGGCGATTGTTGTAGCGAAGCGGAAATCCCGCCTTGACCAGATTTAGGGCGGGGATGATTGGGTATTGGGAATTAGACAGTTACCAATTAGATCTTTTGCGAAAAGCACAATAAATTTTTCATTGTTTTTCTTTGCGAGCTTTGCGTCTTTGCGAGAGACCTTTTTGGTTCCGATTTATCGGGAATTATTGGAAATGAAGGAGGAAGAAATGGAAAACCCTATCGAAAATTACTGGAAGTTACGTCTGACGGACCTCAAAGAGGCATTGGAGGGGAACAATTTTGAGGTCTTTATGGCAGATAATGCAGTTGACGCGGGCCATCTGGTGTTGGAGAAGATCCTCCCCAAGACAGGCGCCAAGACCGTCTCATGGGGCGGCTCCATGACGTTCGTAGCCACAGGGCTTTATGACGCTGTCAAGGATATGCCGAATCTGGAAGTCTTAGACACCTTCAATAAGAATCTATCCCCTGAAGATGCCTTGGAGCTGCGCAGGCAGTCACTCCTTGTCGATCTCTTCATCACCGGGACCAATGCGGTGACCGAAACGGGCGAACTGGTTAACCTTGATATGTTTGGGAACCGCGTCGCAGGGATTACCTTTGGTCCGAAACATGTTGTTATCTTAGTGGGTAAAAACAAGATCGTTCCCGATTTAGAGGCGGCAATGGTGCGCATCAAGGACTATGTTGCCCCCACAAACGCCATGCGTCTAAATAAGAAAACCCCATGTGTAAAGACCTCCTGTTGTGAGGAGTGCAAGAGCCCGGACCGGATCTGCAACTCCTGGACCATTACCCAGAAATCATTCCCCAAGGGAAGGATCAAGGTGGTCCTGATCAACAAAGACCTGGGATTGTAGGGCCAGGCCCTCATCCAATGGCTGCAGGTTGATTTTGTGAGGGATATTCAAATCAACTTCATTAGCGTTAACGTTTAAAATGAGAAAAAAGTTTGACAATAGCGTTCATATCGTTTTTTATAAGGGCCTAATCTGAGACCTTTGAAATTGAACGTTTTGCAAAGGTCTCAACCCGTGAGTCCAGGCCTCGTCATTTAGGACAATTGTCTGGAACTGACGGGATAATGGAATAACTCTTTAGCAAAGGGAGGGACTGTGATGTTTAAGAGGAAAAAAATGAAACACAAATTGTCGATTTTAGGCTTCGCCTTACTCGGGTGCCTTCTAACCGTTTCTCTTATCATGCTGCCTGGTTCTGCCGAGGCGCGGAATATTAAGGTCGGTATCATCGATTGCTACAGCGGGCCCGCGGCCGTTTATGGCATCGATGCACTCAACGGATTCAAGTTAGCCTTGAGTGAGATAAACAAGAAAGGGGTTTTGGGAAAGAAGATCGAATGGACCAAACGAGATACCAAATTCAAGGTGGATCTTGCCCTCAATATGGCCAAGGAGCTGGTCATGAGGGAGGATGTTGACGTCATTGTCGGCACCATCAACAGCGGGGCCGCCATGGCCGTCTCAGAAGCAATCGCCAAGAAGGAGAAGGTACCGTTTATTACATGGATCTCCAAGAGCGAGAGGATAACCGGTGAGAAGGGACATCGATATGTCTTTTCCTGCGGTGAAAACACGGCCATGGCAGGCAAGGCCGGGGGCGTAGCCCTTTCCAAGAAACCATATATCAAGTACTGGATTGCGGGGGATGACTATGAGTACGGACACGCCATTGCCAATGCCGCATGGCGGAATCTGAAGGCCAATAAACCCGAGGTACAAAAGATCGGGGAATCGTGGTGGAAGCCGGGCGAGCCCGATCTCGTCCCCTACATCACCGCGATCTTGGCGGCAAAACCGGATGCCGTGATATTCTGCACAGGGGGCCGCAGCATGACCAATATCATGAAAGCGGTCAAGGCAACCGGCATGGCCGAGAAAGTGCCCATCTGGATCCACAGCGCCACAGACCACGCGGTCTTGAAGCCGCTTGGGGCAGAGGCCCCCGAGGGTGTTCTGGGCACCATCGACTATCACTTCTATTATCCTGATATCAAGGCCAATAGGGACTTTGTAAAGAAGTTTGAGGCCGCATACGGAAATCCTCCCGGCTTTCCCGCCTTTCATGGTTACATCACCGCCTACTTCATTGCAGAGGCATTCAAGAAGGCCGGCTCTTTGGATAAAGAAAAATTCATTGATGCCCTGGAAGGGATGAAAATTCAAAGCCCTGTGGGTGAGATTGAGATGCGAGTATGCGACCATCAGGTAGTTCTTCCCATGTATTTAGGCGTCACGAAACGGGAAGTGGGAAAAAACTTTGTGATTGCCACGGACATCGTCACGCTGCCCGGCGATGAGGTCATGCCCACGTGTGATGAGATCAAGAAGGCTCGAGGAAAATAGCCAAGGAGGCCATCTGAGAATGGCTATTTTCCGCAATCTCTGTGTCTGGCTCAGATTTTAATCCTCGAAATAGCTCAATCTATTACTGCGGTTAAAATCTTCGCCTTCCTTGACCTTGCAGAAAATCTCTCATTCTCGGATAGCCCTCCAAGGAATTGAGGGATTGAGAATTCAGGGATTGAGGAATTGAATGTAATATTCTTTTCTTAATCCCTAAATTCCTCAATCGATTGAAGGAATCCTAATACCATGGATTTTGTGCAGACCATTACCCTCTCTGCCCTGTGCAGCCATCTTCTCGTGGGCTTGAGTCGTGCAATGATCCTGTTTGTGGTCACTTCGGGGATGAGCTTTGTCCTCGGTGTGTTGAGGGTTCCCAATGTGGCCCACGGCTCCTTGTATATGATCGGCGCCTTTGCGGCCTTCAGCATTTCCAACCTGTTTGGCGGGGGTTCAACCGGTTTTTGGCTCGCATTGATCTTGTCCCCGTTTGTAGTGGCCCTGGTCAGCCTGATCGCCGAACGATCCCTGTTCTGTCATCTTTACGAGAGAGAGCACCTCATGCTCCTCTTATTTACCTTCGCCTTAATGCTCATCTTAGGGGACTTGGTCAAGATGGTCTGGGGGGCTGATTACAGGTCCATCATGGCGCCCGAATATTTCCGCGGGTCCGTAACCCTGTTCGATGCCCCCTTTCCCCGCTACAACCTCTTTCTCCTCGTTATGGGCCCCTTAGTGGCCGTCGGGCTCTGGCTATTCTCCAACAAGACCAAGATAGGGAAGATAGCACGCGCGGCCGCGGTCGACAGGGAGATGGTGGGCGCCATAGGGATTAATGTGAGCTGGGTGTTTGCCTTTGCCTTTGTCCTCGGCTGCTTCCTTGCCGGATTAGGCGGCGCTTTGGTCGCCCCCACGGTAAGCATTACCATCGGGATGGATCATGACATCATCATAGAGGCATTTCTCATCGTTACGATCGGGGGCTTAGGCAATATGTGGGGGGCCATGGTAGGGTCCCTCATCTTTGGTATTACACAATCCTTCGGCATACTGTTTTTGCCGCAATTTGCCATTGTTTTTCCGTATCTTGCGGTGGTTATTATCTTGATCTGGCGGCCCACAGGGATCCTCAAATCGGTTTGGTAATCAGGAGGGGAATTTGTCAAAGGGGATCTTCAGTCTGAAATCGTTCGGGCCTATCGCTGCCCTTCTCATTGCCCTGGTGATTCTCCCTTCAATCATTCCAAGGTTTTACATCTACATCCTTGCCGTTATCTTTGTGACGGCCCTGTTGGCCATGAGCCTCAACATGGTTGTGGGCCACGGCGGCCTGTTTCAATTTCATCATGGGGCTTTTTACGGTGTGGGGGCCTATACCGTTGCCCTGATGCTCACCAAGACCTCTTTGCCCGTGTGGGTGGGCTTTGTGGCGGCGCCTTTTGTGGCTGCGTTTGTGGGGCTGCTCATCGGGCTGTTCTGTGTCAGGCTCACCCGGCTGTACTTTGGAATGCTGCAGATCTCCCTGGGATCACTCATTTGGGCTATCGCCTTCCGGTGGTACAGCTTTACAGGAGGTGACGACGGGATACACGGGATTCCCCTCCCTTCACTGATCTCTTCTACCACCGGTGCGTACTACTTTGGTCTGATTCTTCTGATAATTTCTCTGATCGTCATGTTCCTGATTTTCAAGTCCCCCTTTGGCGCCACCCTCCAGGCCATTCGAGACAACCCTGAGCGTTGTGAAGCGATCGGTATCAATGTCAGGCGACATCAACTTATCGCCATCGTGATTGCCACCTTTTTTGCCGGAATTGCAGGGGTTCTCTTTGTCGTGGTGGAAGGGTCAGTGTTCCCGGATCTCCTGTTCTGGGTCTTCTCCCTTGAGATATTCGTCATGTGTCTGCTCGGCGGATGGTTTACCTTTGCCGGACCGATTCTCGGGGCAGCCATCATGATATCTCTCAGGACCTTTGCGGGTATCTACACCGAATACTGGACAATGATCCTCGGGATCATGCTGATACTGCTCATTTTCTTTTTGCCTGAAGGGGTATGGGGCTACCTGGTGGAGAAATTTGGTTTTCAGAGGAAAAAATCGCTCGAGAAGGAACGTCAATAGATGCTGCGGGTGAAGGGAATACATAAATCGTTTGAGGATTTCAAGGCTGTCAGCGGCGCTAATCTCACGGTGGAGGCCGGCCAGTTAGTGGCAGTCATCGGGCCCAATGGCGCGGGAAAAACAACGCTCTTCAACCTGATCACCGGACAGCTCAAGGCGGACAGGGGGAAGATAATCTTCAAAGATGAGGATATCTCTAAACTCCCTCCCTATGAGATCTGTAGAAAAGGGATTGCCCGCTCATTTCAGATAGCCAACATCTTCCCCCGTCTCACCGTCTTCAGGAATGTGCAGGTGTCGGTTCTTTCCCAGCAGAGAAAGAGCGTTAGGCTTTTCAGGCCTGCTGAAACACTCGCTGTAGAGGAAACCAACACGATCTTAGAAGATGTGGGCCTTTCCGATAAGGCTGATGCCACAGCAGGTTCGTTGGCCCATGGAGACCAGAGCACATTGGAGATAGCCATAGCCTTGGGCAACAAGCCCGAGTTGGTGGTTCTTGATGAGCCCACGGCAGGGATGTCTCCCGAGGAAACCGCTGCCACCATGGAGCTGATCAGGCGATTGGCCGGTTCACAGGGATTAACCATCCTCTTTTGCGAGCACGATATGGAAGTAGTATTCAATGTTGCCGAGAGCATTATGGTGATGCATCAGGGAATAACCATTATCCAGGGAGGGCCTGACGAAGTGAGGAATTCTGCCCGGGTCCAGGAATGCTACTTGGGAGGCGCCTGACCATGTTGGAAGTAGAAGGGATTCATACCTACTACGGTCTGAGCCATATCCTGTTCGGGGTATCACTCAATGTCCCCAAGGGGAAGATCGTCTGTCTCTTGGGCAGGAACGGTGCCGCAAAAAGCACGCCCATGAGAAGCATCATGGGTTTGCCGCCTCCTAAGCAGGGTACAATCAGGTTCAAAGGGAAGACGATAAAGGGCAAAAAACCGTATCAATTAGCCCGGCAGGGTATGGGATATGTGCCTGATAACCGGAGGGTCTTTGCCGATTTAACGGTTGGAGACAATCTCGAGATATCGGAACGTAAGGTCGGGGCTGCCCAGACGTGGACCAAGGAGAGTGTCTATGATTTTTTTCCTGCCCTCGGACATATAGATTCCCGTAAGGCAGGTTTTTTGAGCGGGGGGGAACAGCAGATGCTGACCATTGCCCGAGCCCTTATGACCAACCCCGAGTTCCTTCTATTGGATGAGCCCACAGAGGGGCTTGCCCCCCTGATAGTGGAGGTCTTAGAAAAACAGATAAGCAAGTTTCGAGACAAAGGTTTAACGGTCCTGTTGGCCGAGCAAAATCAAAAGGTCGCCCTGGGGCTCAGCGATGAGGGATACGTCATTGATAACGGCGTTATTCGTTATCATGGGACCATTGAAGATTTAAGAGAGAATGAAGAAGTCAGGAAGAAATATCTGTTGGTTTGAACTTTTGTCAAGCCGCAAAAAGATCCTTTTACTGGCGTGTCTTAATCATACTCATAATCTTAATCATAATCGTGTTGAGTAAGATTAGGATTATGATTAAGATTATGAAATTGGAAAGCTATCTCGTCCCTGAACCTTGAACCCTTTCTAAAAGATGCATAAGACCTTCATCATTAAAAGAGGCAAAAAAGAATTCTTCAACATCCCTCCCGAGTGGAATCTCCTGACATTTGCCATTCTTGACGATC
Organism: Desulfobacteraceae bacterium; assembly: GCA_030611815.1. Lineage (GTDB taxonomy): Bacteria > Desulfobacterota > DSM-4660 > Desulfatiglandales > Desulfatiglandaceae > Desulfacyla. The sequence continues at coordinate 1,326 of JAUWPC010000128.1, read as the reverse complement.
AGCCTCAACATAGTGACGTCAGCGGCCTGACTAAAAAAGCCTTAAGAAATCCGATTGAATCCTCCCTCCTAACCGAACGTCTCTCACCCTCGGACACAATTGCCATCCTAATTGAGGACCTGACCCGTGCTTCCCCCAAGGGGGTTATCCTAAAAGCGGCGCTTGAAGAGTTAGAGAAGGCTGGCATTCCTGACGGCAACATCCAAATTATAATGGCCTTAGGCACCCATCGGGGGCTGACATTTGAGGAGTTAGAGGGCGCTTTTGGGACAGAACTCGTAGAACGATACAGATTTATCAATCACGACTGTCATGCCCCGGATCTTATCCCTGTTGGCCAACTCCGGACAGGGAGGACCGTTAAAATCAATAGAAAGGTCCACGAGGCCCATTTCAGGATCGGAATAGGCTCTGTCTTTCCACATCCCATGAACGGATTCGGGGGAGGAGGGAAGATCCTTTTCCCAGGCGTTGCAGACTTCGATTCCATTCTCGATCATCACTTTCAATACACCTTTCATGAGGGGACAGGTCTCGGAAAGATTGAGGGGAATTTTTTTTATAGCCAGGTTTGTGACATTGCCCGATCGGCCCGCCTCGATTTCATAATTAACAGCATCCTGGATCAGAACGATCAAGTCAATGATCTAATTGCAGGAGATGCTGTGAATGCGCATCTGGCGGGGATTGAAAAATCAAGAGAAATTATCTCTCAGGAATTCAACCGAAAGGCGGACCTGACCGTAATTACATCCTTCCCTTATACAGAAGGTCCCCAGATAGTAAAGCCCCTTGCGCCGGCCTCCATGGTGACGAGAGAGGGAGGCTGTATCATTCTATGCGCAGACCTCACAGGAGACCTTCCTGAAGCCTTTGTTGACAGCTTTCACAGGTTTCACAGGGAGCACGGGGATGATCTCTTAGGGGGTGTCCTCGATCACTTCAGCCACAACCGCCTGATCATGAAAGGGGGCGCCATCGATTTCAATATGGCATTGGGCATGACCTTGGCCATTCAACACAGATTTAAGATTATAATGGTCTCTCAAGATATCCCCAGGGAAAAGGCGGAGAAGATGGGTTTTATATATGCGGGGGACCTAAAACAGGCCTTTAAACAGAGCAAAGCGATATGCCCCCGCCCTGATGTCCACATTATCCCTTCCGGCGGTGTTATCCTGCCTATTCTCATGTCTCAATACTGAAATCCCGGACGGGTTTGTTACACCTTTTACATTATTGTTACTTGACGATTCTGTTCAAATCCTCAATAAATAAAGAGTCTGACGTATAAGACCTGCTGAAAGGAGCTGAGCCCGCAAATTT
>JAUWPC010000088.1 GCA_030611815.1 Desulfobacteraceae bacterium | reverse complement strand
AATCAGAAAAGCGCCTATCCGGATGAACTGGTGAAACCGGTCAAAGATGGAGATGACATTCACATTACACTCATGCTTGCAGGAGGATAAATAGTGTCTGAAGGAAAATCACGCCTTGGCGTAATTCAGGCACGATTTTGGTCCCGCAGGGCGGGATAAAAACTCAGACAAATTAGGACGAAATCACTGCCACATTTAAAATTTGTTTCTGGATTCATACTCTTAATCGTAATCTTAATCATAATCGTTTTGAGTAAGATTACGATTATAATTAAGATTATGAAATAGGGAAGGGTTTTCGTTCGGACACTAGTTATCGATTTATTTGTTTAGTGATAACCGTACCTATTACGAACATTACAGCCATCACCGCACCCATATAGCCCCAGTGGTAAGGGGCCAGTGCTGTAGTTTTGAAGACGACGTTCATCACCGGCACATAGATGACCGCCACCTGGAGCAATACAGAAAGAAGTATGGCCCCGAGAAGAAACGGGTTTGAAAAGAAGGAAAGCTTGTACTGGGTACGGACCATGGTAACCCGCACCATCTCGAGCATCACGAGGGAGGTGAAGGCCACTGTCCGCGCAACGGTCTCCCCCTCGGAAAGGAATTTGTCAAAGAGAAAGAGGACTCCCGCCGCCATGAGCACTGATATAATGACAATGTTTATGGCCATACTTTTCGTTATAATCGGTTCATCGGGACTACGCGGGGGTACATCCATGATCCCTTTTCGCAAAGGATCAACACCCAGGGCAACTGCGGGAAGTCCATCCGTAATCAGGTTCAGCCACAGGATCTGCGTCGCCAGAAGCGGCATCACTATCGCTCCTGAGGAGTCTCTAAAGCCAATAATCATGGCTATGAAAAGTATCAGGACTTCGCCAAGATTGCTCGAAAGCAGGTAATTCACGAATTTCTTGATGTTTTCATAGATGCCTCTTCCCTGCTCCACTGCCTTTACAATTGAGGTGTACTTATCATCAAGGAGTACCATGTCAGCCGTTTCTTTGGTCACGTCCGTGCCCGTAATGCCCATGGCAATCCCTATATCAGCCTCCTTGAGCGCCGGTGCGTCATTTATACCGTCTCCAGTCATGGCAACTATTTCTCCTGACTCTCTCAGCGCCCGCACGACCCGTATCTTGTGCTCCGGGTTTACCCTCGAAAAAATGGAGATTTCCTTTACTCTCTTTTTCAAGGTTTCATTATTCATTTTTTCAAGTTCTTCTCCGCTTACGGCATCACCCTCAATGCCCAACTGATGGGCTATCGCCTCGGCCGTAAGTGCATAGTCGCCCGTGATCATAACGGAGCGAATCCCTGCGTTCTTGCACCTCTCGATCGCACTCCTAACCTCCTCACGGGGAGGATCGATCATGCCTTGAAGACCAACAAAAATAAGATCATTTTCATCGAGTTTATCAACATCCTTACCGGAAGCGAGCGGCTTATACGCGAAAGCAAGGACCCGCAAGGCCTGAGATGCAAACTGTCTGTTTGTTTCAATAATCATGTTTATTGCTTCGTCGGTGAGTTGCGACACCTCCCCTCCAATATCCATCGTCGAACAGAGCTTCAGCACCACGTCTGGCGCTCCCTTGGTATACATAACAAACCCTTCGTTCGCGCGATGCACCGTGGATTTCCTCTTACGTTCAGAATCGAAGGGTATCTCATGAATCCTTGGAAACTTTTCTTTCAAAATCGGCCCTTTCAGCCCTGCCTTAGCAGCACTCACAATAAGGCATGCTTCTGTAGGATCTCCAATGATACCCTCTTTTTCTGATAATGCGGCATCGTTGTTCAGTACGCCTATTCTAAGGAGAAGTTCAGCAGACGAAGGATCAATTGCTTCACCAGAAGAAAGGAACTCTCCCGAAGTCTCGTATCCAGTGCCCGCAATATCGATGATGGTATTGTTAAAGAATAATTTTGTGACCGTCATCTCGTTGCGTGTAAGGGTTCCCGTCTTGTCAGTGCAGATGACTGTGGTGCATCCTAATGTCTCCACGCTGGGCAGGCGCTTCACAAGGGCGTTCTGTTTCACCATCCTCTTGACTCCGAGGGCCAGTGCGATGGTGACTACAATTGGAAGGCCTTCCGGGACGGCAGCCACGGCAAGGCTTACACCCACCATTATCATTTCAAGGATATTCCCTCCCTTGAAGATACCGAAAGCGATCATGATTCCACAAATCACAAGCGTCAGGATTCCGAGCTTCCACCCTAATATGTCCAGTTTTTTCTGAAGCGGAGTTTCATCGTCTTCAACAGATTCAATCGCTTCAGCGATCTTTCCCATCTCAGAGCCCATCCCTGTTTTCACTACAACCGCTTTCCCGGAGCCATTGACGACATTTGTGCCTCCGAAAACCATATTTTTCATGTTCCCTAATGTGATTGTGTCATCGATGGGCGCCGTGTCCTTGTTTACAGGGTGACTCTCACCTGTCAACGATGACTCCATGACCTCCAGTAGATATCCTTCGATGATTCGGGCATCGGCAGGTATCCGGTCCCCGGATTCGAGGACGATCACATCTCCGGGAACCAGTTCGCTGCTGCTGATTCTCATCTTGTGGCCATCCCTTATGACAGTGGTCTGAAGAGCTGCCATTTTCTTGAGCGATTCTATGGCCTTCTCTGCCCTGTATTCCTGGAAGAAACCGAGAATCGCGTTCACGATAAGGATGGCGATGATCACAACACTGTCGATATATTCCTGGAGTATGAATGATATGAAAACGGCAGCGATCAGTATGTAGACAATGAAACTGTTGAATTGAGCCAGAAAGATCTTGATCGGAGAGATCATACGGCCGCGTCGTATTTCGTTGGGACCGTACCGGGCAACCCTCTCTTCCGCTTCCCTCTCACTGAGGCCATTTATTGTTGATGAAAAGTGCTTGAGAACCTCTTCAGATGTGGACTGATGAAATTTCATCTAATTAACCCCTTAAACCTTCCCGCAAGCCGGTATGGTCTCTGTCCCGCCGGTGCGGGATTAGGCGGGTCAGTGTTTGTATTTCCTCTAAGCTACCTGAAAAAGACCGGCGGCGCTCTTATGAAGAATCCATTCCATATTTTCACGTGATAGGTTTGACGCTTTCAGGCACTTGAGTTCTCTGTCCCAGTTGTAAGGAATATTTGGAAAGTCAGATCCATACATGATCCTGTCAACCCTGAAACTATCAAGCTCAACGGTCTCCTTTAGGGGAAAATAATCCGCCAAAACCATGGTCGTGTCCAACCAGAGGTTATCATATCTCTCAATCAGATTCCTGTAATCGGATATTTCATCAAACCCTAAATGAGGCACGCAGATTCTTAGTTTGGGAAAGTTCCGCAGGACTCTCTCTAACTTCTTGGCGCTGCAAATTTGATAGGGATCGCAATTGTAGGCCGTACTTTTGGGTTCTCTGCCAACATGCATCACGATCGGCTTTTGCTCTGATTCACATAGATCATAGATAAGATCCATCTCTTCAGCGTTCATATCAAAACACTGGACATGGGCGTGCAGCTTGACACCCTGCAACCCGTTATCAAAGGCTTCTTTGAGAATCTCCGCAGCATCCTTTTCACCGGGAAAGACGGCAGCCATACCTGTAACCTTGTTAGGAAACTCTCTGCATTTTTTCACCATGTATCGATTCAGCATTCGTGAAATGCCGGGCTTGTGTGCATATTGAAGCGCTATTATATGACTGACACCACGTGAGAGGAGATGGCCCAACACATTCGAGGTGGATAAGCGGTATCGAATGGGCCAGGCATTTTCGTCAAACCATGACCAGATTGCAGAGAATATGTTGTCAGGGAAGATATGAACATGGGCGTCAACAACATTGGGAAGTTCTTGCGGCACGTATTCACCTTCCCTATCGTCAATTGATGGGAGATTTGGGCTCAACATTATCAGTATTTCCCCAGCTTCTTTCCCAGTTCCTTTGCTGTTTTCAAGAGGTCAGTGTTCCGGCTGATATCTCCAGCGTTCAAAGCACTGCCATATACTATTCCGGCAATCTTCGCCCCAACATATCTGAAGCTGTCCTGGAAGGATCGTATGGCATTTATACAGCCCGAGGTGAACGGGTCGGTGTCGCCAAAGGTCATGGCAATACCGATTTTTTTTTGAAAAGGATTCTCTCCATATTGTTTCAGGGCAAAACAACGGTCCAGCCACAGCTTGGTCTGGGTTGACATGTTAAACCAGTGAACCGGGCTGGCAATGACCCAAGAGTCCGCTTCGATCAGCTTGTGATAGATAGTCTGCATGTCATCGTCAATAGGGCAGCCCTTGCTCCCTTCCTCCTGGCAGGTCCAGCACCCCTGGCACGCCTTGATATCCATACCGTTTATGTACAGAGTTTCAACGACGGCTCCGACTGATTCGGCGCCCTTGGCTATTTCCTGAGCCAGAATGGTGCTGTTTCCTTTTTTCCGGGGACTTCCCAGCAGTACAAGAACCTTCTTTTTTGTTTCATTGTTCACGTTTCTACCTCCTAATTTTGTTGTCTGTTTGCTCGTTAGTCAGTCTCTTTACTCAGTCGGTTAAATCGATCGTTTAATAATCGTCACAATACTGTCCGGGGTTCATCCCGTCAGGCATTACTTAGTGGTGGCAGACGTGAGGCCAAAATCACCGAGAATAGTGTAGAGGGCAGGGATGACCACAAGGACCATGACAGTAGAGGCGAGGAGCCCGAATACTAAGCTTGTCGCCATGGGGATAAGTATCTGGGCCTGGAGACTGCGCTCGGCTAAGAGAGGCAGAAGTCCCATTATGGTGGTCAACGAGGTCAGGAGTACGGCCCGGAAGCGCTGTCTGCTGGCTGTTTGGGCCGCTTCAGAGATATTCTTTCCCTCTTTAAGCCTCAGCTTGATGAACTCTATAAGGAGGATGGAGTCATTGACCACCACTCCTGCCAAAGAAACAAACCCCATGATGCTTGGCATGGAGAGTTCCAGACCCATGAGGATGTGGCCCCAGATAACGCCGATAAATGCCAATGGTATGGCTGCAATGACCACCAATGGCTCTACATAGCTCTTAAACTGAAAGCTGAGGAGAACAAAGACCGCGAACATACCCACCAGCAGGGCCTTGCCCATGGAGCGCCCGGTTTTCCCGCTTTCTTTGGCCTGCCCCTCCAACGTGAAGTCTATGTCCGGATAGCGCTTCCGGAGTTCCGGCAAAAAGAGTGTTTTTGTCTCCTCTATGATTTCAGCGGCGTTGGTGATCAGTGTGTCCACGTCTCCCTGGATGGTAACAGTGCGGACAGAATCGATTCGCAGGATGCGGCCATATCCGCGTCCCTCCTCTAAGGTGGCCACCGATCCCATGGGGATCTCTTTTCCCGATTTGGAGGTGATATGGAAACCTTCGAGATCACCCAGACTGTTTTGGTCCAAAGGGGCAAGGCGCACGTCCACCTCATATGATTCCGACCCCACCTGAATATCTCCAGCCTTTTGCCCATGGAAGGCCGAGCGAAGTTGATTAGCTATGGTGGCCGCATCTACGCCCAAAGTCATTGCTCCGCTCTTGAGTGTGACACGTATTTCGGGTTTGCCGGGACGAAGATCATCGTTCAGGTCTAAGACACCTTCATAGGAGTTGAGCCAGCTCATTAATTCTAATGATGCCTGTTTTAACCGGTCGAGGTCGTCACCTTTGAGGCGGATGTCGATGGCAAGTCCTCCAGGGCCGATTACCGGTTCTTTGTAGGTTATGTTGATGACATCCGGGACGTTTCCGACTTCCTTACGCCAGCGGGTAACCACGTCATCTATGCGTGCGTTGCGTTTTTCTGCGCCCAAAAGGTCAGCCGACACTGTGGCAACATGGGGGCCGAATTCAAAGGAGTCAACATTATAGTTGAATTGGACATTGACGTTTTCCACTAAAGGCTTTTTTCCTGGCTGCAGCGGGGTAAGATCTGCATCAATCTTTTTCAATGCCTTGACGACCCTCTCTACTACCATCTCGGTGCGGGAGAGGGGAGTGCCCTGGGGAAGGAGTATGCGGGCCTGAACCACGTCGCCATCAATGTCTGGAAAGGCCCGCATCTTCAGAAATCCCCCGGCCAACATGCCCACGGATATGAGAAAGATGCTCAGGACCAAACCGACAAAGAGGTAGCGCCACGATACTGCCCAGTCCACAATCAGGCCTAAGATTTTCTCCCGAACCCACTCAATAAAGGCCTCAAAGCGTTGTCGAAATCTGGTAGGCGCACCTGTATCGATCCCTTTCAGGGAATGGGCCAGGTGGTTGGGAAGGATACAGAACGCCTCAACAAGACTGACGCTCAGGGTCAGGATGAGGACCACCGGCATAACCCACATCACCTTACCTATGTCACCTTCTATGAAGACGGCCAGAGAGCCGAAAATGAAAAGCGTGGTCAGATAAGAGGAGATAACCCCTGCTCTCACCTCGGTCACCCCGTCAACCACCGCGGCAAGAGGGGTTTTTCCTCTCTTGAGCTGTGTAGCCACATTTTCGGAAATGACGATGGCATCGTCCATAAGGAGCCCGACTGCCATGAGAAGGCCCACCATTGTGAATAAATTGAGGGAAAAATCTATCATTTCCATGAAAAAAATTGTGCCTAAAAAAGAGATCGGCAGACCCATGACAACCCAGAACGAAAAACGGAAGGAGAAGAAGAGCCACATGGTCAGGAATACAAGCGCCAGCCCCTGGATGCCGTTGATCGCTAACATATTCAACCGGTCCCGCACGACCTCAGAGATGTTTTGCGTGATAATAAAGCTGACCCCCGGCGGCGCCATTTTTCGTTCCCGTTCAAGAAAGGTCTTCACCGCGTCCATGATTCTGAGGGCGTCTTCGGTCTTGGTCTTAGAGATTTGCAGCATACCGGCGCGTTTGCCGTTGAAGAGGATCTTCTCTTCATCAAGTTCAAAACGATCCGTGATCTTAGCGATGTCACCGAGACGGATTTCAGCGCCTGTGTCTCCGGAGACAACGATCAGGTCTTCGAATTCCGGCACTGACCGGCGTTCATCGGCGAATCTGATGAGCAGGTCGGCGTCTTTGGTTTCAACAATCCCTGAAGGGAGGTCCACACTCTGCCGGGCGATCGTGTCAGCCACGTGGGAGACACTCAGACCCAACTGCATCAGTGTGATGGCCGGAATCTCTATCCTGATTTGATGGTCAGAGAACCCGAGGACCTTGACCTGTGAGATCAGCTCGGTGCGAAGCATACGATCCTTGACCTGTTCGCAAAATGCCTTCAAGTGTGGTACCGACATGGGCCCTGTTATGGCCACGGATACCACCAAGTCAGTTTTGCCAAGTTGTTTGACCACCGGTTTTTCCATCTTGTCCGGAAAATCATCAATGGCCTCAACAGCGGTTTTGACGTCAGTTAAGAACTGGAGCATGTCGCCCCCGTCCCGCATCTCCACCACTATCCGCCCCTGGTTTTCACGGGCCTCGCTCCGGATCTCGTAGATATCGGTGACATCGTCCAATGCCTCCTCTATCCGCTGGCACACAGCATTTTCTACATTTTCTGCTGTTGCGCCGGGGTATTCTGCTGTGATTTCGACTTCAGTGGGAGCAAAGTCCGGAAAGGTTTCTCTGCGAAGGTCTCTAATGGTGAGAAGCCCTAAGAAGAGAAAGATAATCATAAGGAGGTTGGCGGCAGTGGGGTGGGACGCAAAGTAATGAATCAAGGAGACCTTGCTTTTCATTTTACCGGTGCCTCCCCGGTCGCAAGGGCAATAAGGGACTTAAGGAGATTGTTGTCGGTCTGTGGGGTGAGCAGCATCCCTCCTATGGCCGGGATTATATCAGTTACAATGACTTTTTCGCCGGGAGTTATTCCTTTTTTTAGTGATACCAGCTCACCCTGTGAGTAGTCCACAGTGACACTCCGCCTCTCTAAACGGTTTTGAGGGCCAACAATGTACACTATTCCCTGGTGCAGGGCGGAGCGGGGGATGACCACGCTTTTCGGCATGGGCCTGCCCCTCAGCTCCACCTCACAGTACATATTTTTTACTAAAGGTGGTCTTACCCCGATCCTGGCCTGTTTGTATGTGTCATCAACGACGACGTACATGCCCACGGTTCCGGTCTGGGGGTCTAAGGCTTCGCTGGGGCGCGAAAAGCGCCCCTTCCACTCAATGGTTTCTCCCCCCACATTTAGGCGGACAACCGCGCTTAGTCCGAGGGCCTTCCTGAGCATTTCTGTTTCAATTTCGGTGGCCAGAGGTTCCCCTTTGCCCTGTTCAAAGAGGGGTTTCATAGCGGAAAGCGGCATCTGAACAAGGATCTCCGAAGACCCTATGTCGTAGGCCTCGGCTAAGACCTTGCCGGGCTGAGCATATTGGGCCAGTTCCACGTTTACCTCACTGATGCGGCAGTTAAAGGGAGCCCTGATTATCGTTTTTCCTAAGTCCAGACGAGTGTCTTCAACCCGTGACCTGGCAGAGGAAATTTTTGCAGAGAGTGCCTGTTTTTGCGCAGGGATACGGTCGAAGGTATTTTGAAGATCCTGCACCTTTGCCTGCTGGGCAAGGAATCGTTTCTCTTCCTGATCGACCTCCGATCTCGAAATGATCTTTGTCTTGGCCAGCTTGTGCCTTCTATCAAGCTCCTTTTTGCTCAGTGCAAGCGAGCTTTTCTCCACTTTCAATGAACGGCTTATGTTTTTCTCTTTTTGCTCAAGCTCTCTGAACTGGGCCTGCAGTTCTTTTACATCGGCCTCGCCTCGAGATTGTGCAAGGTCGTAAGATGAGGGGTCGATGCGCAAGAGAATGTCCCCTTTTGCGAGAAGGGAGCCTCTCTTCAGATCTGGGTGGATTTCAACGATTGTGCCGCCCACTTCAGCAACGGCCTCCCATACCTGGCCTGGCTGGACCTTGCCGTAACCAATGGCCCTCGGCACCACAGAAACAAGGGGGGCTGGTATGACCCTGACAGCGCGAGGCTGTTCCGAGATCTGTGCACGTTTTGGTTTATGGTTTGACCTTACCAGCAGAATGAATATGGCCACGCCCAGGGCAATGGCCGGGAAGATCAGGAGCTTTCTGAATTTTTTCGAAGAACTCATAGGTATTCTCCAATATTATCATTCTCTAAATGCAATGAGGCACACTAATAAAATGAGGGCTTTGTGTCAATGCAGAGACTGTCAGATAGTTGAGTCCCGCCGCGGCGGGATTGAGTTGAAAAAAAAGCAGATTAAATCAGGATATTAGAACTTCAGCTATCAAGCATCGAGTATCCAGTATCAAGCATCCAGTATAGCTATTTCTCTTTGATATGTGAAAACATTGCCACTATTAGCCCCAGGAAGGCAAAAAAACCTGAAGAGATGAAGAGCATATCCAGCCCAATATGACTGGCCAACCACCCCGAAACGACTGCGCCGGTGATAAAACCCGTATCATATACCGCCGTAAAGATGGACATGACTGCCGGTTTTTCCTTCATTGATCCATGGGAAGCGGCCAAGGCATTGTGGGTGGCAAAGAGAACTCCCATGCCGGTCCCGAACAGTATGGCCGTAATGGGGAAGAGGAGGGACTGGACCGTGTTGGGGATGAGTATGATGCCCAGTGAAAGAAACGGATACGCCATACAGAGTAAAAGGAGTTTTCCATAACGGTCAATGACTCTTCCGACACAGATGAGAATGATTATGGCTGTGAAATATGAGACAAAAAAGAAGCGGCCACTGGAGGCATCATTTTGGGCGGCAATGAGGGCTAAGAAATTTGCAACAATGGCCTGCGAGTGAGCGAAGATCAGTGTGGAACATAAGAGAAAGAGGAAGGGGCGGTCTTTGAGGAGCGGGAGATATCTTACGACAGTGTGATGTCCTTTCTGGTCCAGGGGGGTCGCAGGTCTCAGACCGATAACCAGCGCAACCCATGCCAAGATCACAGATAGTGCGGCAGCCATGTAAAGGCCGTGAAAACCGTACTCCCTGATCACGGTCTCGCCAATGGAGGGGGCTAATGCAATGGCGGCCATGATCGACACCCCAACCATGCTGAAGGCCGATCCCCTTTTGAGGGGGGAAACTTCTCTTGCAAGCAGAGAAAAACTTCCGGCAATAAAGGCCGAAAACCCGACCCCGTGAACCACCCTTACAAATAGCAATAGAGGGCTAAGTTCCGTTATCAGGTTGTAGCTCAAAGATGCGGCAAGACTCAAGAGCAGCCCCAGGGAAATGACCCGGTATTCCCCTTTTCGTATGGCCAATTTACCGAAAAAAGGCCTGGAAAGGACCGCAGCGATGGAAAAAATGCCCATAATCCACCCTGTGGCGTGCTTATCGCTTCCCATGGCATCAAGTGCCAGAGGATAGAGGTAGAGGAGTCCCAGGTTGGTGAAGATGAGAAAGCAGCAGAGGTTGAGAAAGGCGAAGGGCCTGTTCCACAGGGTGTCGATAGTGGCGTTTCTATTTTCGCTTTTCACCTTTCCAACCTTCTCCCGCAAGATGGGCAGAAGCGGAATTCTGGTTCTATAGGCTGGGTGCAATAGGGACATGTGCGGCCTGTATCCCTGGATCGATGTTCCCAGACATCTCCTGATTCATCTGCGAGGCTCCCGCAGCTCTGACACTGTAAGAACGACTCCCCTTTCTTGACCCTGAAAATAGGCAGGAAGAAGAGGGATAGGTAGTGGTCAACCCGTTTGAGGCGCGCCTGATAAAGCCCACACGCCTGGCACATCCTTGGATGCTTTTCCAGGGTCACGGTCTTTGGCTGGATTCCGGCAATGAAAAAACACATGGTTACCCTAACCCGGATAAAGCGAAAAAGTGCCTAAAATGCCTAAAGTTTGAAGTGCCTAAAGTTGATGTTTGTTTTTTCATTCGATGTCGGAGTCTTCGCTTACCTGGACGTTCGATCCGCCGGAGACGGACAAATGCTTGCTCGCCTCTGGCGAGTTCAACGTTCATCTTTTTCCGACCCATCCATATTATTGCTGAAACCGATTCGAATCAAGGGGCATTGTGATATTATCTAATTTCTGGATGGACACTGGATAGATGATCAGTTATGGTGGGCCGAAAATTTACCCAAGGAGAAAAGCATGAAACAAATCAGAGAAGAT
>JAUWPC010000229.1 GCA_030611815.1 Desulfobacteraceae bacterium | reverse complement strand
ATCCCGTGGGGGATATGGAATTCGGCGCCAATGGGATACGCAAAGGCATGAACCGCTGTGACGCCTGCATTGGCAAAGGCCATGCCCGCTAAGAGACTCCCCTCCATCATGGCGGAACGCGCCTCCAAGTTGTTTCCGTTGGCATAGGCAGTGCGGATGTTGTGATAGAGGAGCGTCATGGAGCGGAAAGCCAGGCTGTCCGTCATACCTGTTGCATTCACCGAGGTATAAGCTTCGATAGCATGGATCAGTGCATCCATACCGGTTGATGCCGTAATGTCAGGCGGAAGTCCCAATGTGAGTTCCGGGTCCAGCAGAGCAACTGAAGGGAAGAGGTAAGGGGTCACGATCCCCTTTTTCAGCTTTTCACCCTCATCGGAAAGGATAACGATCGGGGTGACTTCGCTACCTGTTCCTGCTGTGGTTGGGACAATAATCGTTGGCAGGCCTGGGTTTGGAACCAGATCTACACCGAAGTAATTGGCAATTGAACCCCCGTTGGTTGCCATGATCGCTGCGGCCTTGGCGATGTCAATCGGGCTCCCTCCTCCGAACCCGATGAGAAGGTCGGCCTTTTCCTGCTCAACCATTTTTACGCACTCTGCTACAATTTCATATCTTGGGTCAGGTTCCACATCATCAAAAACGGCGTAGTCAATTTGAGATGTGTCCAAGGCCTCCTGGGCCGGTTTTAGCAGGCCTGCCTTTATAATTCCTTTATCAGTGACAAATAGGATCTTTTTCGCTTTAAGCTGGCGCACTTCATCTGCGATCTGGTTCAGTGCGCCCGGCCCCATGACGATCCGCGGGGTTGTTCTGAAAAGTGTTACTCTGTTCATTTTGCGCTCCTTTCCCTTTTCCGCTCCAGGGGTGCCAGTATCCGTTTCGCTATCTCCCCACCAACTTCAAGAGCTGCTCATCTTCCAGGATTTCCGAAGGCTGTCCTTCAAATATGATTTCGCCTCTTTCAATGATATAAGACCTCTCGGCTACTTGAGAGGCATTGTGCACATTGGATTCAGCCAAGAGGATTGAGGCCCCAAGCTCTTTTTTTATGTTTACCATCGCTTCGCTGAAGGCACTTACTACGAGGGGGGAGAGGCCTTCAAAAGATTCGTCCAAAAGCACGAGTGATGGACTCAAGGCCAATGCCCTCGAGATGGAAACCATCTTCTTTTCGCCACCGCTCAAGGTATCGGCCCGTCGTTTTATCAATTTCCTTATGGCAGGGAAAATATGAAAGGCCTTTTCAAGATCAAACGAGCCGGATCGCTCTGTCTTGCTTGTGATCCAGGTGCCTAACTGGATGTTTTCTTCCACACTGAGTTCTGGAAAGAGCCTTGAATCCTCAGGTGCATAGGCTATTCCTGCCATCACCCGTTTATGCGATGTCATGCTGGTGATATCCTGATCATCAAAGATGATCTTCCCCATTTGCGAGGGGTATAAACCTATGACATTTTTCAGAATGGAGCTTTTTCCGGCTCCATTTCGGCCGATAAGGCAGACGATCTCCCTTTTATCTACCTCAAGCGAACAGGACCTCAGGATGTTCGTGGCGGCAATGCGGCATTCGAGATTTTCTATCTTTAAGAACATATCAAGCCCTTACTCCAAATAAGATTTCTTTAACATTATCTTGTTCCATGACTTGTTTAGGTTTCCCATCAGCAATAATCTCTCCCTCACTCAATACCAAGACCCTGTCGGAATAGTCGGATACAATATCCATATCGTGTTCTATAATCATGCAGGCCATCTTTTCACGCCTGATGGCGGAAACGATCGTGTCCATGACCTTGAATTTATCTCCGGTTGCCACACCGCTGGTTGGCTCATCAAGCAGTATAAATTTAGATTTCAGGGCAAAGGCCATTGCAGTGTCCAATATCTTTTTGTCTCCCTCAGATAGGCTCGGGGGGAACAGTTCCTTTTTTTCTGAAATACCGAATAGATCTAAGATATCGATGGCCTCCTGTGTGATGGCCCGGTAATGATTGGCAGGTAAAAACCCTCTTTTTATCTTTCCATAAACGGAAAAGAGACAGGACCTCACATTATCCAGAATAGAGCTGTCAGAAAAAAGATTTGTTATCTGGAAATTGCGGGCCACCCCCATTTTGATCCGTTTGTATGGCGAGGCAAATGTTATGTCACGGCCGATGAATTCTATTCTCCCTGAGGTTGGCAATATGTGACCGCTGATCAGGTTGACCAACGTGGTTTTTCCCGCCCCGTTAGGGCCCACCAAAGATACGATTTCATCGGCCTTTACTTCAAACTCAACAGAGTTAATAATTCTGACTTTTCCGAAATCCTTAATTAGTTCCTTTACCTTTAGCATTAAGCGACTCCAGTGGAAGGGGTGCGTCTTATTTTTGAAACCAACTTGACAAACCCTCCGGTTATACCCTCGGGAAGCAGTAGAACCAGTATGATGAGGGTGGCCCCGATGAGGAACATCCAGTATTGAGTCATAGTGACGGCATATAATCTCAGATAGGTAAACAAGATAGCCCCAATGATGGGTCCTTCAAAGACCATAAAACCGCCCAAAAGGGTCATATAAACTATCTCTCCGGAAAACATCCATTCGGCAATCTCCGGTGTGACATGGCCATTGACAAAACTCCACATTGCCCCTCCTAATCCGGTAAATAGACCGGAAAGGATAAAGGCATAAAGGCGATATCTACGAACCCGGATACCGATCATTTCCGCCCTGACCTCATTATCCCTGATGCACTGCAGGGCCTTTCCAAAAGGAGAATTGACGATCGCTAACATGATGATAGTGGATGCAGCGAAGACGCATATGAGCAAGTAATAATAAGCCCCTGAAAGAAATTCAAAACGCTTCATTCCTTCAAAGGACTTTCCGAACATAATGGGCAGTTCAATATGAATCCCGTCTGAGCCCCCGGTGATATGGTAGAGCTTGATTAATAGAGCGTATATGACCATTGAGACGGCAAGGGCAAGTATGGAAAAGAATATTCGCGTGTGACGAACACAGATAAAACCGAAAATAGTGGAGACAACGAGAGAAGCCAAGAGGGCTATAGGGATCAGGATTTCTATTCGGTAAAGATCAGGGAAGTATTCGCCTGTCATCCCAACTGCATAGGCCCCTACGGCAAACAGGGCGCCATGGCCGAAAGAAAGGAGACCGGTATACCTGAGAAGCAGATTAAAACCCAGGGCCATAATGGCAAATGTAATGCCGGATTCAAACAGTATCAGATGATAGATGGGGAGCACCCTGGGTAAAAACAATAATAATATGAAACAACCTAAGTATACCAAGAATTTGGGTTTAAAGATGATACTCTTAACGCCCATTTATTTATCTCCCAAAAAGCCCTTCAGGTTTGAAGACCAAGATAATGACCGCGATCAAGAACAGAAGAGGCAATTCAATTTCCGGAAAGAAGACAATTCCAAGGGATCGGGTCTCACCCACGATGAGTGATCCCACAAGAGCTCCCTTAAGACTTCCCAAACCACCCAAAACAACTACGATGAAGGCCAATATAAGGGGGTCCATCCCAATACCCAGGAGAGCCGGCGTCGTCGGCACAATGAGTGCCCCTGCCAGACCCGCCAGTGCTGCGCCCATCCCGAAGGCCAATGTATTGAGTCTCCCGACTTGAATTCCCATGGCCTGTGCCATCTCCCTGTCCATGGAGATCGCCCTCAACATGATTCCGACTCGGGTCTTGGACATGATCATCCAGATGCTGAGGCCTGCAAGCATACTTATCAGCATGGCAAACAGGAAATAGTAGGGATATTGATTGTCCCCGATACTCAAGCTACCCATCACGGTAAACGGCTTTGAGGCATAATAGGCAGTTCCGCCCCAGATCATCTTGATCAGATCTTCTATGAGGAGTAAGATTCCAAACGTGATCAGGAGCTGATATTCCAGGGCCCTTTTGTACATGGGCCTGATGAGGGACGTTTCCAATGCCAGGCCGACAACCCCTGCCACGCCCAGGGCCGCTAAAAGTCCGACAAAAAGAAGGGTAATTGGGGAATTGGACCCAAAAGCTCCCACAATCCATGCTGCCACAAAGGCCCCAATAGCAAACAACGAGCCATGGGCAAGATTCAATATCCCCATCACACCAAGGATGATACTCAATCCAAGGGAGGTGAGGAATAGAAAGGAGGCAAAATACAACCCATTCAATATATATATGACCCAGTGTTCCATGAATCAGACCTTTAACCAGAGTTTAGAGGTTCCTTTAATGAAAGCAACCAAAAAAAAGGTTCAGGGTAATTTCCTTGGGTGGCAAGGCCCCCGTGGACGGGGACCCTGCCTTTGACATACGATCAGATTGTCAGATTTTTAGGTAATCCAAGCCCCCTCTTTCCAGCTCTTTATCCAGTCCTCTGTCCTGATACCTGGAGGAGCATTGACCATGAGAGAGGGAAATACCCCCAGCCGCTCGGGATCGAGAATCGGGAATGAATAGCCCTTTACTTTCTTCGAGATTCCTACCAGCACATCCTCTCTACCATTATGATCGTCTCCAATGGTGAGGATGCCGGATGGTGTTTGAATGGAGAGGCCTGCCGCGGCCTTGCTTATCTCTTCCTTTGAGGGCCAGCCTCCAGTCAGAGATGCAGCCTTTTCTACGGCGGCTTTGTATATGTAGATGGCCTGATAGGCGTGGTAACAGGGATAAGTGGGATACTTATTGTAGCGTTTGTGATAGGTCTCCACAAACCATTTGTTCAAGGGCCACTTATCCGCTGGCGGATAGAGGAAATAGTGAGTGCCTGCGCAGCAGATGATTTGCCCTTCCGGGTAGTCCATCCCGACTTCCTGGGGATAAGGTTCCCCACGAGAGTAAGCCATGCGCGACTTCTTAAAGAGGCCCATCCCGATTGCCTGTTTGGTGAAAGTGACGGCATCGCCACCCCACAGGGCTGAATGAATAACTTCAGCGCCTGAACCTATGAGGGCGCTGATATGGGCCGTGTAATCAGTTGTAAACAGCTTGGGCCACAGTTTTTTAACAACCTCGACCCCTGGAATCAATTTCTTTATGGTCGTTTCAAAGATTAACCAGCTGTCCCTTCCCCAGGCATAATCAGGGTTGATCCCAGCCACCTTTCTGATGCCTGGGAAATACTTCTTGATATAGAGGGCGAGACCAATATTGTCGATCCCCAAATGTGCCGAACTGCGGAACCCGAGACCATATTTTGGCACTTTATAAGGGGACTTCCTCTTCTCCATCAGAACATGAGTGCCGCAGTCATAGGCGATGATCAGACCCCCTAATTCATCACTCAAGGGGAGTACGGCCTTGCAGTTTCCCGATGAAATATAGCCCAAGATCACATCGACCTTGTCCTCCATAATCAGCTTTCGAGCCAACTTGACTTGTGCGTCCGCACCACCCGCTTCGTCGTAGCTCTTGAGCTCAATTTTTCTCCCCAAAATACCACCTGTGTTGTTTATTTCATCGGCACACAGTTTGTACGAATTGTTCCCAGGTATTCCAAAGGGCGCGGCAGCAGCTCCTGTCAGGAAACTTATGGTCGCCACCTTGATGGGCGTCTTTGGAATTGATCGTGTTTGTGCGGCAGT
>JAUWPC010000356.1 GCA_030611815.1 Desulfobacteraceae bacterium | reverse complement strand
CTTCGGAGGACTGATCATCCTGTTCATCATCTTCGAGCCTGATGGGCTTGTGGGAATATGGATCAGGATAAGGGACTACTTCAAGATCTGGCCCCTACCTTATATATCGGAATAGACGACAAACGGAATAGGGAATTGAGGGATTGAGGAATTGAGGGATTTGGTTTCTTATTTCATACTCTTAATCATAATCCTAATCTTACTCAACACGATTATGATTAAGAGTACGATTAAGATTATGAAGGGAGGTAACAGATGTTAGTTCAGGATTTTACTCTGTATGATGTTATATGCCGCAACGCCCAATGCCATGCTGATCATGACGCCATCGTCTTTAACAACGTACGCTTGACCCACGGCCAGTTCAAAGAACGGTGCGATAAACTGGCTGCAGGTCTTGTAAAGTCGGGTATTGAAAAAGGGGACAGATTAGGGATCGTGGCCCATAACTGCGATGAGTTTATGATCCTGTATGGGGCCGCTGCAAAGATAGGAGCCATTCTCCTTCCGGTAAATTGGCGATTTCAGCAGGAGGAAGTGGAATATGTCCTCAACGACGCCACCCCGAAGTTTGTCTTTGCAGGGCCCGAATACCAAAAGACTGTTAAAGAGATTGCTGGCAAGGTTGACACCATTGAAAGGTGTTACACCATCGGGGGAGGAGACGTCCCCGAAGGCTTTCACCCCTTTGAAACGCTATATTCTGAAGACGGCGCTGACACACAGTTCTTTATCCCGGCAGACTCGGGGTTTGTTATTATTCATACGGCCGCAATAGCCGGAGAGCCACGGGGCGCCCTACTGAGCCAGTCCAATGTCGTCCATTGCAGCCTACAGATGATGATCGGCAGCGGTCTCGGACTAGAGGACTCCCATATATGCATCCTTCCCCTATTTCATATTGCAGGCCTGTCCATGGCCATGGCCGTGATGCACGCAGGGGGGAAAAATGTCATTATTGAACGATTTGACCCGGAGCTTACCCTAAGGCTTATAGAGAAGGAAAAGGGTACCACCTTTTTTCAATTCCCGCCGATCCTTCAGATGCTCTTAGCAAAGTATGATGAGGCAGAGGGGGGCTACGACCTCTCCAGTCTGAGGCATGTGGGAGGCCTGGATAGCCCTGACAACATCAAGCGCTTTAAAGAGCTTGCCCCCAATGTCGTTTTAGGGACCGGTTTTGGTCAAACCGAGGCCCTCCCTGTCACCGGAGGACCCATGGAAGAGAGGCCGGGCAGCGCCGGAAAACCCACCCCTTTGTCAAAGGTTATCCTTGTCGACGACTATGATAACGAAGTCCCCGTCGGGACCCCCGGTGAGATCTGCGTCCGGTCTCCGGTCGTGTTTTTGGGTTATTGGGGTCGCGACGAAGATACCGCCTATACCTTTAGAAACAACTGGCACCACACAGGGGACATAGGCCGTTTTGACGAGGACGGATACCTGTGGTATGTGAAGCGAAAGGCCGAGAAGGAGTTGATAAAACCCGGCGGAGAGAACGTATACCCCGTTGAAGTGGAAAAAACGATCCTCGAGCACGAGAGCGTGGAAGAGGTCTCCGTAATCGGTGTGCCTGATGAACAGTGGGGTGAGGCCATCAAGGCCATATGTGTGCTGGGACCGGAGAAATCACTGGAACCCCAGGCGCTTATCGACTTTGTGGCATCCAAGATAGCCCGATACAAGAAGCCGAAACACGTCGTTTTTGTGGATTCTCTACCGAAAACCGGAGATGGGGAAATTGATCGGGATCAAGTCAAGAAAGACCACGGGGGCAGATTCTGAACTTCGGCAGCAATGATATGGACCTGAACCGTCCCTGGAACACGTGCCCCTGCCGGTTCCGCTTTCGATTGAAGTAAGCTGCAAAACTCACGTTAATCCATTGAACCGCCCTGCTCAGATTGGCGTCCATGATCTCCATCAGAAGATGGGTAGTCATGAGGCAGCAGGCGTGAATTTTCAGAGAAAAATGGAAAAATGACGCACAATAACATTCTTTTCACTGGGCCTCCCGGATGTGGAAAAACGACTCTCATTAGAAGAATTGTTCAGCAATTGTCGACACCTTCTGCAGGCTTTTTTACCAAGGAAATCAGGGAGCAAGGGAAAAGGAGTCAGGGGTGGTTGCGCGCGTTCTTTATGTGCAGGATAAAAAGGCGTGCGAGGGAGAATGAGCATGGGATTTGAAGAAATTACGACTGTGTCTCCTTTTTTCAAGGGCCGGATGCCTGATAAAGTGATCCAGAGAACATTCGAGGGTAACATGATCAGAAAGATTCTGGCCCTTCTTGTGAGGGACGGACTCGTTGAAGAATCAGAAGGCTGTTTTCGGAGGGTTTAGAGAAAATAAATAAGGAGTTCCCATGACGGCAAAATCCATTGTCAGCTGCGGTCAATACCCATGGTAGGGAGCAGCCCCATTCTCCGCCCGAAATCCATTGACTTTGAGTCAAAATTTGGGGAAGATGAAAACCGGCAAAAGTGAACACTGGGAAATGAACCCCGCTTTTTGAGTTTCCCGGATTCGCAACCCTGCCAGGTTTAATCTTCACTGCTCCGGGCTAAGGTTTTGAAGCTCTCAGCCCGGGTTTCCATTGAATTATCCATGAATGTTGTCAATCCATGTCATGGTTCCAAACCGCTAATTCTTCCTACATCCAGCATTTATGATTAAGACAATTTCATGTTGCTTTTCAGCAATTTGCATATTATAAAGCACATTTAGCACGATAATAAAGGGGAAGAGGATGTATCATGCCTGAGATCATGACCACCAAGGAATTGGCGAAGTATTTGAGGTTACACGAGATTACAATTTGTAAACATGCCGCTGAAGGTAAGATCCCTGCAGTTCGGGTCGGTAAAGTCTGGCGGTTTGACAAAGAAGCTATTAATAAATGGATCAGTAAAGGTCAGAGCAAAAGCGTGTCTAAGAGGAGAAAAAAGTAAACCGTATAACTGAAGTTCTATCAGTCCGGGGAGTTTTGGACAAAAGGAGGAAAGAAATGAACAAAGAAGATTTGGTGAAATTGGTTTCTGAGAAAATAGGTATTACCAAGAAAGCTGCAGAACAGGCACAGAAAGCGGTCATCGAAGGAATTTCCTCAACCCTTGAGAAAGGGGAGTCGATTTCTCTCGTTGGATTTGGGAGTTTCAAAGTGGTTGAGCGAGCAGCCCGGGAAGGCCGGAATCCGAGTACAGGGGAAAAGATGCAGATCCCGGCTTCCAAGGCTGTCAAATTCACCCCGAGCAAGTCGTTAAAGGAACGGGTTCAGTAGGTTAGAACCGCGAGATTGGCAGCCAAACTGGCTACCGATGATAATGAACGTATTCGCAGCCGCAACTGTCCTGG
>JAUWPC010000224.1 GCA_030611815.1 Desulfobacteraceae bacterium | reverse complement strand
GCCGCAATACCGCCCCCGCGGCCATTTCCCCTGTTGTGCATCTGCTTGGAGGGTTCAAAGATATGCCTTCCCCTCACAGGAATGTTGCAGGCAAACCCTGTTACACCACAGCCCCCTTCGGCCTCGGTTTCATAATAGGGCCTCGAAGGCAACCCTTCCACAAGCGGTTCCCTGGACCGTATGATCTCTTCCACCATTTGATTTCGCGTCATCATTAAAACCTGTCAATCCTCGCCATAATCTCACCCTACACTTTGGTCATTCCCCCTTGTATTGCGCCATATGACATACATCAATTTTTTATACACAATATGGGTTAACTGCAGCCTACTAATATCTTTCTTCAACAATCGAGGTCACCGCCGAGTCCCGAATTACGAATTTTTACTTTTATTTTGTTTCGCAGTTTTCACACTTGCCACAAAAATTGAAACAATCCTCAAGGTTAAATTCTTTGTTTTCCTTCGTCACTCGTCACTCCTTGATCGTTATTCGATTACTATTACACAGGCAACTTTAATTGCCAATTTTGCAGAAAGAACTTTCAGGACACAGCACTATTCACTTCTTTTCATATAATCCAGGTGAACCAGGCAGTCTGTACGTCCCACTAACTCCTTAAGGCTCTTCATCCCGAGCCTTTTTAAAATCCTGATCAGCTCTTTCCGCCACGACAAAAACATATTGATGATACGCTGGGTTCCCCACTCAAGGTCCATCAGCTCTATCAACTCCGGGTCTGTTGTGGCGATCCCCCGGGCACAACCCCTGCCGCTCTCGCAGTTGTGACAGCGGATACACTCTAATGCCACTAAATCCGCGGTCCCTGTGCACACCCCGTCCGCGCCCAGGGCGATAGTCTTGGCAACGTCATGGGGGGTCCTGACCCCGCCGCTGGCGATCACAGTGATCTTGTCCCTGACCCCCTCTTCCTCTAAGAAGCGATGCACCTTGGGCAGGGCGTATTCAATAGGCATGGCAATGTTCTTCTTGGCAATATCCGGGGCAGCGCCCGTACCACCATAGCTCCCGTCGAGATGGATAATATGAGCCCCGGCATAATAGCTTCCCACGGCCACCATATCCACGTCAGTGGGCGTAGATACCTTGACAGACACTAATGCCTTTGGGTTCATCGCCTTTATCCAGTCCACATGCTTTTTATGGTCTTCCACCGAATATACGCTGTGGAAAGGAAAGGGCGAGAACAGGGGGTATCCGACCACCGCCTCCCGCATACGGGCCACGCCCGGGGTCACCTTATCTCCCAAGAGATGTCCTCCGAGACCGGGCTTTGCGCCCTGGGCATACTTAAACTCAACGATCTTGACCCTCTGGATCGTCTCTTCCCTCACCCCAAAAAGCCCGGTAGCCACCTGGGTGATCACATGATCGTCATAGGGCTTGAGTTCATCGGGGTAGCCTCCCTCGCCTGTGCAACAGAAGGTCCCGAGGGCCGCTGCCGCCTTGATCCGGCTGAGCATGGTAGTGATGCTTACCGAACCGTAGGACATACCCCCCCCGTAGAAGGGCACATCTATCCTGATCTTGTGGGCGTTATCACCCCTCCGGTTCAATTCAACGCCCACGTCCAGCTCATCATCCTCTTCGAGCAGGGGTTTGTCCCCTTTTTCAACAGGCGGGAATTTGATGCGCAGCTTGTCAAACCCGCCGGCCGATCCGCCGATTTTGTACTCAAGATGCTTTGGGGGCATCTCGCTGAACTGGGCCATATGCCAGGTGCTGGTCAAGAGATCCGGGGTCCATCTAAAATCGCCCATCACTTCGAAATCAGGGTTTCTCCTGAGGGTGAGGGCCTGAACCGGACAGGCCGCATGACAGGGCTCGGGAC
The DNA here is from genome assembly GCA_030611815.1 of Desulfobacteraceae bacterium. GTDB lineage: Bacteria > Desulfobacterota > DSM-4660 > Desulfatiglandales > Desulfatiglandaceae > Desulfacyla. The sequence continues at coordinate 3,943 of JAUWPC010000224.1, read as the reverse complement.
ATTCAGCGCCCACACACAGGTGGTGGTTCTCCACAAATACCTGACCCCTTCTCATGACATGAACCCCATAGGGGCATATCTCAACACATTTTCCGCAGGCGATACAATCGCCGGTCCTGTTGAGCCGGTATTTTCCTATGGCGTTTCTGAACCTGGACCCGGTCCTCACCGCCTCCGGCAATTTAAAGGCATTACGACTACTCAAGCTCACAGTCCTCCACTTCTCCCATGGATCCAAAAGTGGCCCGGTCTAACTCTTCAAAAAACATTGCCCGGCCTACCTCTCCCCTGAGCCTGCGGGCATCTCTGATCCCCATGGCTCCCATCACCTCTAAGAGCTGATTATGCCAGGCGCCCACAAGGTTTGTCACACGCGATGCCACCCAGGATGGAGATGCCCGGTCGATTTCAACAGGGCAAGGCAGCTCTTTTGTGCACCGCCGGCACATCCTGCACTCGAGGGCTATGAGAATGGGGAAATCAATCAAGACCGCATCTACTCCACAGATAATGGCCTTGGCCACATGCTCTGCCATGGCAATACCGCCGCTTGCCAGAAGTGTGATTTCGTCCCTGATGCCGGCCTCTACGAGCTTCAGATGGGTCGAACGGATCCCATCTTTCATATATTGCTTACCTTCATCCATGAAAAGCCCGTTCTCGGCCGCCTCTAAGTGAATTATTGAGACACCATTGCGTGCCAGGGAGAGGGCCTTCTCTTCGATCTCCTCATCCATGGGAATCCTTACTGCGATCAAGAGGGAGGGGTATGCCCTCTCTATTTCCTCAATGACCCTTGCCCACTCTTCGCTCCAGGAGATCTCCACAATCCGGGTCTCCCCGGGAATGGCGTAGGTTTTGGATTCTTCAGGGGAAATCATCGGTACTAACCATGGATCAAAGTCATCCGGCACTGCATTAATCATCTCTTGAGGAAGGGCCATGAGAGTTCCCAGGCGCTTTGCGGCCATGGCCCAGCCCTTGACTATATCTCCGTTGACTGCGCCGAATGCCGGCATCTTCAGTATGATGGGGAGAGGGATATCATAGATTTGAGAGTAATCGCGCTCAAGCATGCCCTCATCATTAAGGGAGAGGTGTCGCGCTGTTCTGCCTAAGTCTATGGCAGTGCTGATATATTCACGGCCGTGGATACCGTCCCGGGTCGGTCTGACGATCTCTGACATGTCGGTCCACATGGAATCGAATCCGGGGCCGCTGAAAGGCCCGGGGTATCCTGCACCCGAGACAGGGATTCTCCCGGTCTCTGCCTGATACCACAGCTTGGAGATGATATCCGGGCTCCAATAGGGATCCCCCAAGGCCTGGTATTCAGGGTTGAGGGATTTGTGGATCAATTCCTTGGGGCAGCCCTGGACACATCTCAAGCAGTTCATGCACTCGTTATCAATGGAGTCGATCATCTGCATCGGATCGAGATTACGATTATCATACACCCCATAGATGCACCTTGTTTTCACGCAGACCGCGCACTTGATGCACCCCTCTTCCCAGGCAATAATGCCTGATTTCGTAACCGCTTTGAAACGATGAGGAGCGGTATGGGTGTGTATGGAATATTTGGATGGCATCATTATCTCCTCTTCACCATCAGATACCGGGCCTCGGCAGCAGACCTGCCCTTTCAACGATCTCACCTACCGCATCTTCCCATTCAATGGCCATGATATGGACCCCTTTGACCCCGGGCATCTCTTTCAGCCTCAAAATGGTCTCCACGCATATCCGGATCCCTTCCTCCCTCTGTTTGTCTTTGGGGACCCCTTCCATCCTCTCTATAATCTCATCAGGGATATCCATGCCCGAAACCCTGGTTTTCATATACCTGGCCATGCCGGGAGATTTCAGGGGAGTTACCCCGCTTAAGATATACACCTTCTCAGGCAACCCCCTCTCCATAGCCATAGAGATCCAGGACTCGAACCGGTCCAGGTTATAGATGCACTGGGTCTGGATGAAATCGGCCCCTGCTTTGATCTTTTTGGCAAGCCGGGTCACCCTGAATTCCAGAGGGTCTGCAAAAGGATTGGCCGCGGCGCCGATAAACAGATCGGGCGGGGCGCTCAATTCGTCTCCCCCTATAATAGTCCCCTCATCCCGCATCATCCTTACCGCCTGCAGGAACTGGATAGAATCCAGATCAAAGACCCCAACGGTTTGAGGCTGGTTCCCAAAGCTCTGATGATCCCCTGACAGGCATAATAGATTCCTGATCCCAATGGCGGATGCGCCTAAGATGTCGGACTGCAGGGCAATCCGGTTCCGGTCCCTCACCACCATCTGGAGAACAGGGTCGAGGCCTGCTCGCTCCAACAGGCTGCACGCTGCGAGACTGCTCATCCTGACAATAGCGGTCTGGTTGTCGGTAACATTCACCGCATCCACTTTATCTCTCAATAACTCTCCCTTTTTGAGGACAACCTCCGGGTCTGCTCCTTTTGGGGGACCACACTCCGCGGTTACAGCAAACTCGCCTCGTTCCAATATCTGTTTCAAATGGCTCATCTCTTTCACCTTTGCTGATCCTCTCTGACGATCTTTCTGGGTCCACCACCCTGCTTTTTTGACCAGTCTTTCGGCGGGTAGATCTCTTCAAGTCTGTCTAATGCGCCAAACGCTGACAGACGGTCGATGATTAGCTGCCACGCGCAATCCAGATCGGGATTAATTTCACATTTGCCGTTCACCGAGCCCCCGCAGGGCCCGTTGAAGAGTTGCTTGGAACACCGTGCCAAAGGACAGACGCCGCCAAAATAGTAGAGCATACAATCCCCGCATCCAAGGCAGTTCTCCACCCACAAACCCTGGCTTTTAGTCTCACCCAAGAATTCGGTATTGAGTGCAGGGATCACAGGGGTCTCCGGGAACATATCAGCGACCGCCTGCACCCCGGCCCCGCACCCCAAGGAGAGGATGGCATCATATTTATCAATGATATCATCCAACAGGACGATAAACTCATTTACGCACTGACGATCTAAGGTCTTTTCCTCGATCTCGACTTCCTGCTTCTCCATCCTCGCTGCCATTCGCAGGGCGGACCCTAACATGGCCGTCTCTTTCTCTCCCCCGGCCGCGCATTCAGCCACACAGGAGGCACAACCCAAGACAAGAATTCGTTTATAAGGGGCGATCATCCCCCTGATCTCATCAATCGGTTTCTGTTCTGCAGTTATCATATCCTTTCTCCTCTCCCAAAGATCGTCAGATTGTTAGTGCCAGAACGGAAAGTGCCTAAAGTGATCTAAAGTGCCTAAAGTTTAAGGTAATATTTAACATTTTCAAATTGGCTCAAGTTCTCGATCAAGGTCTTGGCTGTGCGAACTGTTACTGTGCCTCTCGGCAGGCAGGACGGTCGAATTCCTTGACTTTAGGCACTTTTAACTTTAGGCAATTTAGGCACTCAAATTGAGAGATCTTCTTTAAAATCTCCTTTGCTAATTCGGCCAAGGTCTTAGGCGCCTCTTTCGACCCGATAATAATCCCCACTCGTTCCGGTTCTATCCCGATATCGGAAAGGATCTTCTTCGTCCTCTCCACCCGCTTCTTAGCCCTGTGATTTCCCTCAAAATAACGACAGGCGCCCTCAGGGCATGTAATGATAAAGGCCGCATCGGCAAATCTTTCCAGAGCCTTTAATAGATGAACAGGGTCCAGCCTTCCGCTGCACGGAATAGGAAAAAGGCGTATGGATTTCCCAAATTCTTCCTCCAAGGCCTGTCTGTTCGCCTCCTCGCTTTCCGGGACATTCTGGCAGTAAAAAAGCGCTAAGGTAAGCTGCTGTTCTCTGATCATTAGCGAGTAGAATCCTTTCTTTTGAAGTTGAGACCTTTGCAAAACGCCCCTTTTTCGCTCCCGCCATCGGCGGGACGTCAGACTAAAATTTCATCCCGCTTTTTGGCGGGACTCGAAATATTCAATC
>JAUWPC010000002.1 GCA_030611815.1 Desulfobacteraceae bacterium | reverse complement strand
GTTAAGGAGGTAGGCATATGCCACTTGATGAGCTTCTCCCAAAAGCGGTCAAACTATATCCTGAAAAGGAAGCAGTAGTCTGTGGTGACATCAGGATGGACTATCGCGGTTTTGCCGGGAGGGTCTGGAAACTTTCCCAGGGCCTGATCAGCCTGGGCCTTAAGAGGAACGACAGGGTTGCAATTCTTCATGAGAATTCTCACGAATTTCTCGAGGCGTACTTTGCAGCGGTCCACCTCGGAGCAATTTTAGTCCCGCTTAATTTCAGGCTCTCAACAAAAGAGCTTTCAATGATTCTCAATGACAGCGGATCTCGTATACTCATTTCTCAGGGCGCCTTCCGTGGCAAGGTCAACGATATACCCCAGTCAGTTCCCACAATTGAAAAGGTAATCTGGACTCAGGCGGACTTTGAACCATCAGGGGCTAAAGAGATGGAGTATGAATCGCTTTTATCAGACCAAACAGAGGAACCGCCATCCTGTCAGGCAATCAAGGACGATGATGTGGCCCAGCTATACTATACCAGTGGAACCACGGGTCGGCCCAAGGGCGTGATGCTGACCCATAAGAATGTGAAGAGTCATGCCTTGGGCACCATCGCAGAACTCCAGCTCACTGACAGTGATCACTGGTTTCACGTGGCTCCGCTCTTTCATTTGGCCGATGCCTGGGCCACATTTGCCATTACATGGGTAGGCGGCAAACACGTGATTTTACCCTCATTTGACGCACGTGAGGCGCTCAGAATGATTGAGGAGGAAAAGATCACCCTGTCAAACCTGATTCCCACCATGCTTAATATGATGGTCAACCATCCTGATGTGGGCAGGTTTGATTATTCCAGCCTGCGGGTCCTGTTAAGCGGGGGCGCGCCCATAGCTCCTGAGACAGTGCGAAAGATTATCGAGGCCTTTAAGTGCGACTATATCCAGACATACGGTATGACTGAGACGAGCCCTTATCTGACCCTGTCGATCCTCAAAAAACACCTCAACGATCTCCCCTGGGAGGAGCAGCTCAGGTTCAAGGCAAAGACCGGGCGAGAGTTCGTGAATGTGACCCTCAGAGTGGTGGATGATAGGGGAAATGACGTGGCTGAAGACGACCAGCAGGTGGGAGAAATCATTGTTAAAGGAGACACGGTAACGCCCGGTTACTGGAACCTGCCCGAGGAAACCCAAGCGGCCATCCGGGATGGATGGCTTTACACCGGGGATCTCGCTGTTATTGACCATGAAAAATATGTCAATATTGTGGACCGAAAAAAGGATATGATTTTGACCGGAGGTGAAAATGTTTACTCAACCGAGGTGGAAAACGTACTTTACACGCACCCGCACGTTTTAGAGGCTGCCGTCATCGGCGTGCCTGACAGCCACTGGGGGGAGGCGGTAAAGGCCTGTGTGGTATTGAAGGAGGGGTGCGAGGTGACGGAGGAGGAGATTGTCTTATTTTGTAAAAAGGATCTGGCCCATTTCAAGGCGCCCAAAAGCGTGGATTTTCTGGAAGCCCTCCCCAAAACAGGGTCCGGCAAGATCTACAAGAAAGGTCTTCGGGATCCTTACCTTTAACAGGTGGGGGAATATCCACATCACAGCAGTTTCTTGACTGCCACATGTCATTACCTGTTGACAATTGAGGCTGTACACTTCTAAAATCAATTAAATTATCTGCAAAACTCACTAAACAGGTCCCTGATTTGGTAAAAACTCAACCCGGGAGTTCCACTCCAGGAGGATCGTAAGAAGTCATGGAAGAGAAACATAAGGATTTCCAAAAAAAGAAGTACACTGGGGCTATTTGTTTTATCATTTTGGCTCTGGTCGTGATCACACTGATTATTATGGGTATCAATTCAAGAAAGCCCGAGCCGCTCGAATTGGGCAAACTAAACACGCATGTGAATGGCGCGGCATTTATCAAGGCAAATGAAATGCTCATAAAACAAATTTCTGATAACTGGCTACCCAATGATCTTTTCTGGCCCACGGTCCTTCTCGACAATATGCCCAGTTTTCAGATCGGGGAGTTGGAGGTTGTCAGGTATAATATTCGCGTTTTAAGGGATAACCTCTCCCGGATGAGGACCACTGATAAGCTCGACCCTTCAGCCGAGGGGGCCTTCACCGCGCTTTCAAATGACCCGTACAAGTGGTGGTTCCCATCTGCAGAAAGCAAGTGGGAAAAGGCCTATGATGATCTGGGAAAATTCTATAAAGGTTTGATAAATGGTACGTCCCATTTTTATCCGAGGGCGGACAATTTAGTGGAACTCCTCAACCAGTATGCTTCGCTGATGGGAGGGGTGAATACCCGGTTAATCAACGCGCCCAAACGGAGGGAGGCGGTCCTGGCTATGGAGGAAGATGTCAAAAAGGGCTCAAAAGGATCCCACCTGGTCCAACTCAACATCCCCTGGCACAAAATTGATGATAACTTCTATTATGGACAGGGCGTTGCGTATGCCCTGTATGAGTCATTGAAGGCCATCCGAATCGATTTTATTGAGGTGCTGAAAGATAAGAACTCGGTTAAACTCATTGATAAGATCATTGAAGATCTGGGAAGGTGCCGTTTTGAACCCTTTATCGTGTTTAACGGCGCCCCGAGCAGCGTATTTGCCAATCATTCCTTGAATCTCTCAGGCATCTTCAATGATGCACGGCAGAAGATTTACTCACTGACAGTGTCCTTGAAGCAGGGGTGATTTCGTTGCGGATTTATCAGTCGGGGTATTATTTCCTTTTTTTAGTCCGACTTATAGTCTTCATTGAAGTCAAGCACTTGGCCCATATATTTTAAGCTGATTGTGAGATTTTAGGCGGTCATTTCTCAGGAAAGGCGGCTTTTTTTATGCATGAAATGTCCATAGTGCAAAGCCTTCTTGATATTATACAGGAAGAGATGCGTAAACATAATGCGAAGCTATTAAGGTCGGTTCGGCTTGATATCGGCCAACTTTCGGCCATTGTTCCTGAATCGCTCTCTTTCTGTTTTGAAGTAATGACCTCTGGTACGGAATTAGAGGGGGCAGAGTTGATCATGGAAATTATTCCTCTCAGGGGGGCCTGCCGGGATTGCGGCAGGGAATTTGAGATCAAGGAGTACGCATTTGAATGCCCTCATTGCAGCAGCCCCCATATCGATACCATAGCCGGACAGGAGTTGTCGATTGTGGAGATGGAGGTGGACTGAGGGATTGATGATTGGCGATTGATGATTGGCGGGGTTGCTTTACTGCTGGTTTTCAATCGTCAATCAACAATCATAAATCATAAATCATAGGGGTAAATCATGAAAGTATCAGTTGTGAAAAACATATTGGAGGCCAATGATCGAATTGCCCAGGAAAACAGGGCAATTTTTGATGAAAAAGATCTGTTGGTATTTAATCTGATGAGTTCGCCGGGGGCCGGGAAGACCAGTTTGTTGGAAAAGACTATCGATGCCCTGAAGGAGGATTTGAAGATCGGAGTCATTGAGGGGGATATCCAGTCATCTCAGGATGCGGAGAGGATTGCAGAGAAGGGGATTCCGGTGGTGCAGATCAATACTGGTGGCGCATGCCATCTGGACGGAAATATGATCAGGGATACATTTAAGGAGTTCGACTTTGATGCCCTCGATCTCCTTGTGGTTGAAAATGTCGGGAACCTGGTCTGTCCTGCGGAATTCAAGGTGGGCGAGGACTTCAAGGCAATGATCCTGAGCGTCACCGAGGGCGAGGACAAACCAGCCAAATACCCCCTAATGTTTCATGAATCAAAGGTCCTGCTGATCAATAAGATCGACCTGCTCCCCTATGTGGATTGCTCGGTGGAAAAAATAAAAGAAGAGACCTTAAAGATAAACCCCGGAATGACTATCTTTGAGATTTCGTGCAAGACCGGAGAAGGTCTCGATGCCTGGTATAACTGGGTCAGGGAAGAGGTGAAAACCAGGCGGTCGGCGCGGAAGCAGTAATGATCAAGCGGACAAGAGGCGCGATTGAGGGGATTGTGCAGGGGGTCGGCTTCCGGCCCTTCATTTACCAGCTTGCCTTCCGATATGACCTTGCCGGATATGTTGCCAATACTGCTGAGGGTGTAGAGATAGAAATAGAAGGACCTGAGAAAGAGCTCCAGCGATTTATCGATGCGGTAGAGACTGAGCGCCCTTCATTAGCCTATATAACCTCGACTGATTGGACCGAAATCCCTTCCATAAATGAGGGCTCCTTTGCGATAAGGAGAAGCCGGGGTGGGGAGGAGAGGTCTGCTCTCATCTCCCCGGATGTGAGCATCTGTCCCGAGTGTCTTTCTGAAATGAGAAATCCACGCGACCGGCGGTTCGGCTATCCTTTCATCAACTGCACCAACTGTGGGCCTCGCTATACCATAATTATGGATATCCCCTATGACCGGGGCGCTACCACCATGAAGAAATTCCGCATGTGCCCCGCATGCCGGGAAGAATATGGCGATCCTAATAACAGGAGGTTTCACGCGCAGCCCAATGCCTGCTGGGATTGCGGGCCGGTAACCTCTCTTTACGACGGGAATGGAAGCAGGATCTCGTGCTCCAACCCCATTCAGGCGACCATATCATTCTTGCAGAATGCCTCGATTCTCGCTATCAAAGGATTGGGCGGATTTCATTTGGCAGTTGACGCATCAAATCATAAAGGGGTGGCAAGGCTCAGGAGGAGAAAGCACCGGGAGGAAAAACCCTTGGCCATAATGGTTAAAGACTTAGATGCTGCCTTTAAGATCGCACATATTGCTGACAGGGAGGCCGATCTTTTAAGATCCCATCAAAGGCCCATCGTGTTGCTGAAGAAGCTCCGTTTTCACGGTCTCTCTTCGCAAGTTGCGCCAAGAAACAGACACATAGGGATCATGCTTCCTTACACTCCGGTCCACCACTTGTTGATGGAAGGGGCGTTCAAGGCTCTGGTCATGACAAGCGGCAATATGACAGAAGAGCCGATCAACACGGACAACAGGGAGGCGTTCAAGCGCCTGAGAGGGATTGCCGATTATTTTTTGACCCACAACAGGGATATCTATCTCAGGAGCGATGATTCGGTTTTAAGGGTTGTGGACAAGATCCCGCGACAGATAAGGCGCTCCAGGGGATATGTGCCGGTGCCCATTTTTCTGCCGACCGATATGGAAAGCCTGCCACCTGTCCTCGCTTTGGGAGGGGAACTCAAAAACACCATATGTCTTACCAAAGCAAACCGTGCCTTCCTGAGCCAGCATATTGGGGACATGGAGAACTTAGAGACATTTGAGTTTTTCCATTTGACCATATCCCACCTGAGAAGGATCCTGGAAATCCATCCTAAAGTTATGGCCCATGATCTGCACCCTGACTATCTGAGTTCAAAATTCGCTCGTGAACAGAGGGAATTCCCCACCTTAGGGGTCCAGCATCATCATGCCCATATCGTTAGCTGTCTTGCTGAACATGGTCTCAAAGGACCAGCCATCGGTGTGGCAATGGATGGAACCGGGTTGGGTCTTGATGGACAGATCTGGGGGGGTGAGATAATCCTCTCCGATCTCACTTCATTCAAACGAAGGGCGCACATTGATTATGTGGCCCTACCGGGTGGGGACGCGGCTGCCAAGTTCCCATGGCGCATGGCCCTTATTTACCTCCACAGGACCTTTGGGGACGATCTGTTTAACCGCTCGATCCCCTTTGTCCGGAATCTGGACCAGGCGGAGGCATCGATTATCCTTCGGATGGCCATGAAGGGTTTTAATTCTCCGCTGACCTCAAGTTGCGGGAGATTCTTTGATGCTGTCTCCGCTCTATTGGGTCTGAGACAAAGAATTGCCTACGAGGGACAGGCCGCTATCGAACTTGAGATGTGTCAGAGCCCCAAGGAAAAGGGATACTACCCCTGGCAAATCAAGGGGGAAGGGGACGGATGGGTGATGATAACAACCGGGATCGTGAGAGGAATAGTGGAAGATATTGAAAAAGGAGAGGCCAGGGGGGTAATCAGCCGGCGTTTTCACAACTCTTTGATAGGGATGTTGAAAGAAATATGCATCAAGATCAGGGAAGAAAGCGGCATTGAACAGGTGGCTCTGAGCGGCGGTTCTTTTCAAAACATGACACTTCTCACGGGTCTTACCCGCGCCCTCAAAGACGAGGGATTGAGGGTATACAGTCACGCCAGGGTCCCCACAAATGATGGTTCTCTCTCGCTTGGGCAGGCGGTTTGCGCCGGGCTCATATATTCGGGTTTCAAAGGAGAATTCGAGGAATCCTATGAAATACATTGATGAATACAGAGACGGAGAAGTGGCACGAGCACTGTCAGATAAGATCAGGTCTATTTCAACAAAAAAGGTCAGGTTAATGGAGATCTGCGGGACCCATACCATGGCCATTTTCAGGCATGGAATCCGGAGTCTCCTGCCGGATACCGTTGAATTGGTTTCAGGACCCGGCTGTCCTGTCTGCGTTACGGCCATGGAGGAGATAGACAGGGCCGTGAAGTTGGCACAATCACCCGGTGTCATTGTGACAACCTTTGGGGACATGATCAGGGTGCCCGGGAGTGAATCATCTTTGCAGCAGGAACAGGCAAAAGGGGCAGATGTCAGGATAGTCTATTCCACCTTCGATGCTCTGAAGTTTGCCGCCGAGAACCGCGATAATGAAGTGGCGTTCTTAGGCATAGGTTTTGAGACCACAGCACCCACGGTTGCCGCTGCCATCAAGACTGCACATGAGAATAAGCAATCAAACTTCTCGGTCCTCTCTGCCCACAAACTCCTTCCCCCGGCCATGGATGCACTCCTTTCAAGTGGCGATCTTGGCGTTGACGGTTTCATATGCCCCGGTCATGTGACAACTATTATCGGCACGTCCTCCTATGAAGCAGTTGTGGGCCGGTATCATACGCCCTGCGTCGTGGTTGGATTTGAGCCCATCGATATCCTGCAGGGGATACTGATGTTAGTTGAACAGAGAGAAGAGGGAAGGGCGGAAGTACAAATTCAGTACACCAGGGGTGTCAACCCGGAAGGGAACCCGGGCGCCCTGAAGATAATGGACGAGGTCTTTACACCCTGTGATTCTCCCTGGCGAGGCCTCGGCAAGATACCTGGAAGCGGTCTGGCAATCAGGGCTAAATATTCAGCCCTTGACGCCAAGAACAGATTCGAATTATCCGTACCCCCGGCCAAAGAGCCTTTAGGATGCCTTTGCGCTGAGATCCTAAGGGGGGCTCAAAGACCGCCGGACTGCAAACTCTTCAGACACGCATGTACCCCCCGAACACCGATAGGCGCATGTATGGTATCAAGCGAAGGCACGTGCGCGGCATATTTCAAATATCATGAAGATTAATCGGGATGAACTTCCATTGTTTGACGCCCTTAAACTCTCGGATCTTCCAACAAAGAACTCTGGCATGCTGAGAGGTTCTTCAAGCACGAGGCCCGCTATCTGGATTGTCGAGGAAAACGGGGTGCGGGCCGTGGTTAAGGACTTCAGCAAAAACAAGTTCTTTTTCAGAAATACGGTAGGTCGCTTCCTGATATGGAGGGAGAGAAGAGCCTACAGGAAGCTGCGGGGAATCACGGGTGTGCCCGTTTTTTACAGGGTTATCGATGGGCTCGCCTTGGTAACAGAAGAGATACCGGGCAGGAGTCTGGAAAACCTTGAAAAGGAGATAAAGCTCCCGGATTTCTTTTTTGAGGCACTGAAGGAGTTAGTGACCCGTATTCACAACAAAGGGTTGGCCCATTGTGATTTGAAGAGGGCGCCCAACACCCTTTTGGGGGATAACGGGCTTCCTTATATTATCGACTGGGCAGCCTCCATCTCTGAAGATGAGTTCAGAATTCCACCTCTAAGTCTTATCTACCGGAGATTTAAATTAGACGACCAGATGGCCATTACCAAACTCAAGTTGCGTCACAGCCCTGAAACGGTAAGTCCGGAAGAGGCAGCCCGTTACAACTACCGGAGTTGGGGAGAAAGGTTTATCAGGGCTATAAGAGACAGGGTCAGAGAGATATTGCAGAAGGCGGTATAAAAGACGAACGTCTAATGAAAAGCAAACATCAACTTTAGGCACTTTTCCGGTTTATCCGGTTACGTAATAGGATCAGGTGTCGGCATCCTGGTCTGAAATGGAGACCATGATTTTTTCTGCGATCCCCCTCCCAATGGCAAGCCTTGTAGGCCCCCGGGCTAAAATAATTCTTCCACGTCCCGCATTGTTGATGATCTCTATAAGGTCGCCCGGGCGTAATCCCATATCCGTCAGTCTGGCCTGCTTTTTCCGTCCCCCGGCTATCTCCCTTATCACAACTCTTTCGCCCTCTTTGGCCATAATTAGGGGCATCAATAGGGTCCTTTGAGAGAGACATTGTGAACAGAGGCCGTAGATATCCATACTGTGCTGAAGCATGTGAAATCCGGATCTCGCCGCAATTTCTACCTGCAATCTTTCCATGGTTTCGTCGGCAAATTCTACGATTTTTTCGCATTTGGTGCAGATAAGATGATCATGATGTTTCCCAAGATGCCGGTGTTCATAGCGGATCGGTTGCCCCTCAAACTGCTTTTTCTGAGCAAAACCCAGGTCCACCATCCGGTTAATGCACTGTTTGACAAATCGAGGCTCAAAATCATAGCCCCTTTCTCTAAGTAGATGGAGCATCTCCTCAAGGGTTATATGCTCTTCTGTTCCCAAAAAAACACCGATGATGTTTAGCCTGTCCTGAATCCGATCTTTTCCGTCTGCTTCTATAAGCGTCTTGAAATTCGCCTTTTCGAGGTAATCATTTTTTTTCATATCTAATCTCTTGTAAGAAAAGTGCCTAAAATGCCTAAAGTGAACTAAAGTGCCTAAAGTTGATGGTAACCGTAACCCTGAACCTTTGAACCCGTGAACGATTACGGTTTTTTGTCTTTTAAGAACTCCACAAATCCTCTCACCCCATTGGCCATAAATACCTTCTCTCTTGCTTGGATATCGGGATCCATGATGCTAAACGCGGCAAGATTTGGGTCTTTTTCAAGCAACAGGTCAATGCAGCTTCTTATGATATCTTCACTGTTTCCGCCCTGGTCTACCAATTCACCAATGATGGCCTCCCATCGAATAAGCTGGTCACGGAAAATATTCAACATCTGATGGGAATTTGCGGCCTCGCCAAAGTGGGCATAGCGTATCGGCTGGTCCTCTAACGCCAACAGGCGATCAATGCTTTGCAGGAAGATATCAAGAAAAAACCTCGGCGGTGTTGCAGGGCGCAAATAATCCAGGCCATTAACAGTTAGATAATTTCCGGCTGCCTCACCAACAAAAAGCCTGTCTTTGTAGCTGTAACTTAGGTGATGAAGGGCATGGCCAGGCGTTTCTATGACCATTAGATCCTTAAGGTTGCACTCTGTGTGGGGGATTAACCTCTCCTTGGCAACCGGTTTTGGAGGGCCGTAGATCTTGGCAAGATCCCCGAGGACACTCAGGCTGCCTGCCCAGAGGTTTGAAGGCTCCACTAAGTGTTTGATCCCTTTTTCATGACATATGGCCTTCGCCATGGGATAATAGTCAAGTAAATCGGCCAAAGCGCCCCCATGATCAATGTGAATGTGGGTGAGAAGTACATAATCCACCCTGTCCAAACCGAGCGACACTAAGGAATCTATTAGCCGGTTGGCTGTATTGGCCGGGCCTACGTCAACCAGAAAGTTGAGGTCATCCCGGCACACCCAGGAGCCAAAAAAGGGATTGAACCCAGGCATATCCTGTTTAATTTCAATTAGTAGATCACGCATATTTAGCAGCTATCTATATTGTCCAAGATTGAAGGCGCAAGGCGTTAGGCGTAAGGAACTTAACGAGCACCCAGCATTCCCGCCAAAGCCGGGATCTCCGCTTCGCTACAACAAGTATCAAGTATCCAGAATCGAGTATCAGGAATATAGTGATAGGGGTACTGAGAGTCAAGGAATAGAATCCATACAAAATGTTGTTCACTCCTAACCAAAAACGTGATAAGAAAGTAATAGCATTCTTAACTCTTAATTCATAATTCCGGTTTATCCGTATTGAGGTATTTGTGCGCGTAGTTATATTTGATGGCCGGTTACGATTCTTAAAAGGGTTCCCAGAGCCTGAAATACCTTCTGGTTGGGCCCTAATCAGAGTACTTAAGGCCGGCATCTGTAAAACCGATATAGAAATCACAAAGGGGTACAAGAAATTCAAAGGGGTCTTGGGACATGAATTTGTAGGGGTTGTCGAGCAATGTCATGACCCTGATTGGGTACAGAAAAGAGTAGTAGGCGAGATAAATGTCGGGTGTGGAAAATGTGAACAGTGCGCAAATGAACTGGAGCGTCACTGCCCACGCCGGAGAGTGTTAGGCATCCTCAATTTGAATGGCTGCATGGCTGATCACTGCGTGCTCCCTCTTTCCAATCTCCATGTGGTTTCTGCCTCTACGGCCGACCATAGGGCTGTGCTGGTTGAACCTCTGTCAGCAGCCTGTGAGATATTGGAGCAGCTTGAATTAATAGGATTGGAACAGGCTGTTGTGTTAGGTGATGGACGACTCGGCATCCTCTGTGCATGGGTGCTTTCCACGGTCCTTTCGGATGTGACGTTGGTAGGACATCATCCGGAAAAACTTGAAAAGGGAGCGTGGCGTACACTCAAGACTGTCCAGGTTACCGCAAATAGGAGCCATGGCGCTGATATTGTTGTCGAAGCCACCGGCTCGGACAAAGGGTTGGTGGATGCGATGTCTCTATGCCGTCCACGCGGGAAAATCGTCCTCAAGTCAACGGTAGTTTCTAAGAGCAAAATTAACTTGTCGTCTATCGTTGTCAATGAACAGACCCTTATTGGGTCCAGGTGTGGCCGGTTCAAGGCGGGGTTGAGGATGTTGGAATCTTATCCTGATATGCCCTTAGAGCGGCTCATATCTGCCGATTATCCGATTGAGCAGGCATTGGAGGCGTTTGAACAGGCAACTCAGCCGGATACCTTGAAAATAGTCCTCGACATGACAATATGATTGTCGATTGTTGATTAACTTTAGATATCCCGCCTTGCGGGAAGGTGTAAGGGGTTAAGGGTGTGATTCCACAAATATTCAATATTCAATGTTCAATATTCAATTGAAAAGATGTTTACCGGTCTAATAGAGGGTATTGGAAAAATAAGCGGCATCCGTCGCACCCATAATGAAATGAGGGTTACCATCACGCCTCTTTTTGATACGACTGACTCACAGATCGGAGACAGCGTATCTGTTAACGGTGTATGCCTGACAGTGACGGAAGTTCGCGATGGTTCTTCGCTCAGCATGGATGTTTCAGGAGAGACCCTCTCCCGAACTACCTTGGAGCTATTAAGACTGGGAGACCATGTGAATCTTGAGAGGGCCTTACGCCTAACTGATCGTTTAGGAGGACATTTAGTCTCAGGGCATGTGGATGGAATCGGAAAGATCCTCAAAAAAGAGCAGGTGCGTCAATCGTGGCTTATAAGGATAGGGATTGAAGAAGCTATTTCGCGCTATACAATAAAGAAGGGCTCTATTGCAGTTGACGGGATCAGTTTAACCATTAATGCTTGTGAAAAAGATTTTTTTGAGGTAAACATCATCCCCCAAACAGGGATGGTGACCACGCTTTTGACGAAAAAGATAGGGGACCCTGTCAACATTGAGACTGACTTGATCGGCAAATATGTAGAAAAATTACTTTCCAAGGGGGGGGGAGGGCAGGAAGAGAGGAAAGCTTCCGGCATTGACTTTGAGACCCTTGTTAAACACGGATTCGACAGGTAATAGAATTGGGCGATTTAGAGATTCAGGGATTTAACGCCTTTACCACGAAGCACACGAAGGGCACGAAAAGGAGTTTTAGGGATTGGATTTAGCATCGCCCATTTAGATTATTTTCTTACTCACAATCAAACATCTCTCAAGCGACTATAATAGAGTATGATTAAGATTAGGAGTATGATTATGGATTTTAAATGCACTGTCGAATACTTAGGCCAAATTGCGGAAGTTAGAACCAACGCCTCGGTTTTTTGATGGTTTTACGATTTCTTCGTGTTCTTCGTGATCTTCGTGGTGAATAAGAAACTAAATTGAGAGAGGATATCAACAATGCCTATTTTCAAGATAGAAGAGGTATTAAAGGATTTACGACAGGGAAAAATGATTATCCTTGTTGACGATGAGGACAGGGAGAACGAAGGAGATCTGACCATCGCTGCTGAGAAGGTTACGCCTGAGGCCATCAATTTTATGGCTAAATACGGCCGCGGTCTCATCTGCCTTGCATTGGAACCGGAGATTGTGGAAAAATTACATCTCGATCAGATGGTTCGCAACAATCGTTCTCCCTATCAGACAGCCTTTACCGTGTCTGTGGAGGCCGCGCACGGAGTTACCACAGGAATATCCGCTGCGGACAGGGCCCATACCATCTTGACCGCAATAGCCAATGACGCAAAACCGGAAGACCTTATTCAACCGGGGCACGTCTTTCCACTGAGGGCGAGAAGGGGAGGGGTCCTGTTCAGGACCGGCCAGACAGAAGGGTCCGTAGATCTTGCTCGCATCGCCGGTCTCAAACCGGCCGGGGTAATATGTGAGATTATGAAGGATGACGGCTCCATGGCCAGGTTGCCCCACCTTGAAAAATTTGCTGAGGAACACGACCTCAAAATTGCCTCAGTGGCAGATATCATATCTTACCGGATGCGGACCGAGACTTTTGTTCACAAGGCAGCAGAGACGGTTCTACCCACCCCCTTCGGCGAGTTCAAGGCGATAGTTTTTGTAAATGATATCGATGAATACGAGCACTTAGCTTTAGTAAAAGGGGAGATAAACCCGGAGCAGGAGATTATGGTAAGGGTACATTCAGGGTGTCTTACCGGGGACGTCTTCGGGTCTTATCGGTGTGACTGTGGAGAGCAGTTAAAAAAGGCGATGTCCATGGTTCAGGAAGAGGGGCTGGGTGTTATACTCTATCTCCAGCAGGAGGGCAGGGGTATCGGCCTTGCAAACAAATTGAAGGCCTATGCCCTACAAGACCAAGGGTTGGACACGGTAGAGGCAAATGAAGAACTTGGTTTTGCTGCTGATCTGAGAGATTATGGAGTGGGCGCCCAGATTTTGGTTGCCCTCGGGGTGCAAAAGATGAAATTACTAACCAATAATCCCAAAAAAATTATAGGACTCGAGGGTTATGGGTTACAGGTTACAGGAAGAGTACCGGTTGAGTGTGTGCCCAGGCCGGAAAATATTAAATATCTGTCCACAAAATGCCACAAGTTAGGACATCTTTTGAAACTAATTGACGAATAGGTATTTGAAAGGGGGGTGTTATGCCCAAGGTAGTGGAGGGTCAACTTTCGGCTGAAGGTTTCCGATTTGCAATTATCGTTAGTCGCTTCAATGATTTTATCTGTTCAAGACTTATGGAAGGAGCGACGGATGCCTTGTTAAGACACGGCTGCGACGAGGAAAAGATTTTCATCATTAAGGTTCCCGGGGCATTTGAGATGCCCTTGGCTGCAAAAAAGCTGGCTCAGGGCGGGTTATATGATGCGGTCATATGTCTTGGCGCGGTTATCAGAGGAGCCACTCCTCATTTCGAATACGTGGCAGCCGAGGTTTCTAAAGGGATAGCGAGTGTGGCCTTGGAGAGCGATATTCCGGTTACCTTCGGTGTGCTGACCACAGATAATCTGGAGCAGGCGATTGAGAGGGCCGGCTCCAAATCCGGAAACAAGGGATACGAGGCAGCCATGGCTGCCATTGAAATGGTAAATCTTTTCAAGGAATTGCAGAATTAGGGGATTGAGGAATTGAAGGTGTTTTGTTGATATTAATTCCTAAATTCCTTAATAAAATTTGTGATGGGGAAATATGGGGGAGAGAAGACGGGCCCGGGAATTAGCTATTCAGGTCCTCTTTCATTTGGAATTCAGTCCTGATGATCCATCGGAGGTCTTTGATCTGATATGCGAGAATTTCGATGCCCGGAAATCAATTAGAGATTTCTCAAAGAAGCTTGTTTTAGGTGTTTGGGAGAAGAAAAAGACCTTGGACAAGGTTATCAGCGAGGCATCAAAGAACTGGCGTATTGAAAGAATGGCCCGTCTCGACAGGTCCATATTGAGATTAGCTGCCTTTGAAATTATGTTTATTGAAGATATTCCCCCGAAGGTCTCCCTTGATGAGGCCGTAGAAATAGGGAAGAAATTCGGAAGCGAGGATTCAGGCAGGTATATAAACGGTGTATTAGATAATATTTACAATACCACGGTAAAAAGTGACTAAAGTGCGTCCCGCAAGGCGGGATGACTGAAGTGAGTTAAAGTTAGAAACGAGATGATGGAGAATGAAATATAACCCGCAGGAACTGGAAATTAAGTGGCAAGCCTATTGGGAAAAAAGCTGCCTTTTCAAGGCTATAGAAGATTTATCTAAAGAAAAATATTACCTCTTGGAGATGTTCCCTTATCCATCCGGAAAGATCCATATTGGTCATGTGCGTAATTATACTATTGGCGATGTGGTGGCGAGATTCAAGCGAATGTGCGGCAAGAACGTGCTCCATCCTATGGGCTGGGATGCCTTTGGAATGCCTGCGGAGAATGCGGCCATTGAGAATAACAGCCATCCTGCTCAATGGACCTACGATAATATAGAAGCCATGAAGACCCAGCTTAAGCGCATGGGCTTCAGCTATGACTGGGAGAGGGAGTTGGCCACCTGTGACCCCGAATATTACCGGTGGGAACAGCTAATATTCTTAGAGATGTATCAGAAGGGACTTGCCTATAAGAAGAAAACCTTTGTCAACTGGTGCGACAAGTGCCAGACAGTGCTTGCCAACGAGCAGGTTGAAGATGGGTGCTGTTGGCGCCATCCTGAACTCGAAGTGACTATCAAGGAGATGGATAGCTGGTTTCTCAAGATAACCGAATACGCCGATGAGATCCTCGATTATTGCGAAAAGCTGCCTGGATGGCCGGACAGGGTGCTTACCATGCAGAGGAACTGGATAGGTAAGAGCTATGGCGCCATCATCCGGTTTCCAATGGTCGGTTCTGACGAGGTTATCGAGGTTTTTACCACACGCCAGGACACCGTGTTCGGAGCAACCTTTATGTGCCTTGCCCCGGAACATCCCCTGGTAAATCAGGTAATAAAGGGGCTTCCCCAGGAAGGGGAGGTCTTAGGGTTCGTGGAACGGACCCTAAGAATGGATAGCGTCACGCGCACAGCAGATTTTACCGCCAAGGAGGGGGTCTTTACAGGAAGATATTGTCTGAATCCAGTGACAGAGGAGGAAATTCCGATTTTGGTGGCTAATTTTGTCCTCTTCGATTACGGCACCGGAGCCATAATGGCAGTCCCCACCCATGATCAGAGAGATTTCGAGTTTGCAAAGAAATATGGGTTGCAGCTCAGAGTTGTCATAACCCCCCCGGACGAGGATCTTAATGAGGAGACCATGTCAGAGGCCTATGTGGATGAGGGGGTCTTAGTGAACTCAGGCCCATTTAATGGCCAGCGCAACTTAGCGGCCTTGGACAGCATTGCCGAATATTTGGAATCATTGGGCAAGGGACATAAGACCGTGAATTTCAGGATCAGGGACTGGGGCATATCCAGGCAACGTTACTGGGGGACGCCTATCCCTATTATCTACTGCGACAAATGCGGTACTGTTCCTGTCCCAGAAGAGGACCTCCCTGTGGTTCTCCCCTTAGACCTCCATATGAGGCCAAACGGGGGGTCGCCACTCCCTTTTGAGCCTGCCTTTTTCGAGACCATCTGCCCCAAATGCAAAGGTGAGGCCCGGCGCGAAACAGACACAATGGACACCTTTGTTGAGTCCTCCTGGTATTTTGATCGCTACACGTGTCCAGGTTATGACAAGGGCCCTCTCGATCCAGAAAGGGTAGATTACTGGATGCCTGTAGACCAGTATATTGGGGGTATTGAGCATGCCATTCTCCATCTCCTTTATTCCCGTTTTTTTACAAAGGTCCTGAGGGACTTTGGCCATCACAAGGTAAGCGAGCCTTTTACCAACCTGCTGACACAGGGAATGGTCTGCAAAGAGACTGAGGAATGTCCGGAACATGGCTTTCTCTACCCCTACGAGGTCAAAGATGGAAAGTGTATTCTGTGCGGGGCAGGGGTAATCACAGGCAATATTGTAAAGATGTCCAAATCCAAAAAGAATGTCGTTGATCCCCAGGAGCTTATAGACCGCTATGGCGCCGACACGGTCCGGATGTTCTGTCTGTTTGCCTCGCCCCCGGACAAAGATCTGGAATGGAATGACCAGGGCGTGGAGGGCTCATACAGATTTCTCAATCGGGTCTGGAGGCTGGTGGTCACTCATATTGACAAAATCACGAGAGTTACAGCTTATGATGGGAGGGAAACCCTGTCAGGGCAATTAAGATCGCTATACCGCAAGACACACGAAACCATAAAGAAGGTGACTGATGACATAGAAAACAGGTTCCATTTTAATACAGCCATTTCTGCTGTAATGGAATTGGTCAATGAAGTTAATCAGGTTCTGAACAGTAAAGAGCAAAAAGATGATATTGCCTGGTCTGTGGTCAGGGAGGCCGTCGAGGCAACGGTGGTGCTTCTGTCACCGGTAGTGCCGCATATAACCGAGGAATTGTGGCAGATATTAGGTCATGACAACTCTCTTCTTAAGGTGTCCTGGCCCTCTTATAATGAGAATGCCCTGCAGACTGAAAAGCGGCTGATTGTGCTCCAGGTAAATGGAAAGGTGAGAAACAGGATTGAAGTGCCCGTCTCCTACGGGACAAAAGAGATTGAGGAGGAGGCGTTGGCAGATGCAAAAATCCAGCACTTTATCGGTGAAAAGCCGGTCAAAAAAGTTATTGTGGTCCAGAACAAACTGGTCAACGTGGTGGTCTAAGATTGATGATTGTCGATTGATGATTGTCGATTGTAACCTTTGAGCGCTTACGATATGTTAAATAGCAAGCTCATTCAAGTTTCAAGTTTCAAGTTTCAAGTTTTCATTCTCTTGGCTCTGTTTTTTGTCTCTGGATGCGGTTATAATCTCCAGGACACGAGGCAGCCAAAAGGGATAAGCATCCCGAGTCTGGCCATACCTTTAATGGCGAGCTCCTCCTCTAATTTAGGCTTTGAGGGCGACTTTACCATGATGATTCGCCAGGAATTTGTCAGCCATTCCCAGGTTCCTCTTGTTTCAAAGGACCAGGCAGCGGTAGTTCTGATTGGAAGAGTAGTTGATATCAAGACCGAGCCCCTGAGTTATAAAATAACGGACGGCACATTTGAGGTAACAAATTCCCGCTGGTTGAAGATCAAATTAGCCGCCAAACTGTTAGATCGGACTACCGGGAAGGTAATATGGAACGATGACAAGATGGAGGAAAAGGCATCCTTCGCTGTCAGTTCGGATCCCCTAAAGACAGCATACAACCAGAGAAGGGCGACTAAAATGATCGCCAAGCTACTGGCAGAAAGAATCTATCTGAAGACCATGGAACGGTTTTGATGCCGGCAGATCTCTCCCCTGAACATGTCCTGGACCTGCTAAAACGCTGCCAATTAGGCAAGGTTTACCTCTTCTATGGCCCCGGGGATTTCCAAATAGAAAGGGTGCTGGGCCTGATTCGTGAAACCTTTATTCCTGAGGCTGCACGGGATTTTAATCTCCAGATCTTTTACGGGGACAAGAATACAAATCCCGCAGATATTACCGATGCTGCCCGATCTATCCCCTTTCTCTCTTCAAATCGTCTTATTATTGTCAGAAGGACCGAAAACATTTCGGGGTCGGCCCTTGAGGGCTTTATCCCGTATCTTGACAAACCAGCGGAATCTACCTGTCTAATATTTGTGTCGTCCAAGACTGACTTCAAGAAAAAATTCTACAAGAAAATCAGGAGCACTGGTGGAGCAGTCAGTTTTAAACAACTCTATGACAGGCAGGTCCTGCCCTGGATAAAGAGGATGGCAAAAGATCTCGGGTTAACCATCACCGAAGAGGCCTGTGTCTATCTCCAGGGTATCGTGGGAAACCGATTGAGGGATCTCAGTTCTGAGCTTGAGAAACTATATCTCCGCCATGGAAAGAGGACTGTTGGGGTAGAGGAAATCAAGGAACTCGCCATTTATAGCCGCATCTATACAATTTTCGAATTAATGGATCAGATATCGCTCAGACGACGAGCAGAATCAATGTCGATATTAAGCAGGTATATAGAAGAGGAGGGTAGGGATGCAGCATTCGGAATCATTGGGATGCTTAACCGGCAAATCCGCCTGATTATCCAGGCCAAGTCCATCACCGAGCAGGGTGGGCGGGCTTCCGATGTGACTAAGAGACTTCGTGTCCCACCCTTTTTAGCGAATAAGATTCTTCAACAGTCTAAGCATTGGAGCATAAAGAATCTTGAAAATGCCTTGTATCTGTTATACCAGGCCGACGGGCACCTGAAGTCGGGCTCTCAGCCACAGCTTATTCTCGAAAACCTGGTCTTGTCTTTGTAGAGCTGTGGGGCAGATCAGCCCTTAGATGCCGTAAGCTGGTTAATCTGGGTGGCCAAACGGGAAATCTTTCGAGATGCCTGATTCCTGTGGATTACACCTTTAGAAGCGGCCTTTTGGATAATAGAAACGGTTTTAACAAAGCTCTTTTTGGCCTGGTCTACTGAATCGTCAGATAGGGCGGTTCGGACTTCTTTGACCGCCTTCTTGATCCTTGTCTTGTAACCCTTGTTTATAATTCTCTTGACTTCGTTTTGTCTTGCCCTCTTAAGGGCTGATTTATGGTTTGCCAAATCCGAGCCTCCTTATGACAGTGAATATTGAATATTGACGATTGAATATTGTTGGAGCTAAGCTGAATTCCCTTGCAACTCCGATAATAGTTAATCTTTTATGCTAAGAAAAATAATCTGTTATGTCAAGGATTTTCTGTGTCACTTAGAGAGAGCAACCCTGAAACAAGAAATCTTGGCCGCGCGGCCGGGGTAGTCAGTTTTTTCACCTTCCAGAGTCGGATCCTTGGCCTGGTTCGTGATATGGTTTTGGCAGCGCTTTTCGGTGCCGGGATGGCTGCTGACGCCTTTTTCGTGGCATTCCGCATTCCTAATCTCTTGCGACGGCTTTTTGCCGAAGGGTCTCTCACCATTGCCTTTATCCCGGTGTTCACAGAATATCTAACCCTCAAGACCAAAAAAGATGCTTTTGATTTAGCAAGGGTTGTGCTGACAACACTCTCCATTATCTTAGTTATAGTAACTCTCTTAGGCATTCTTTTTTCTCCCTGGATAGTCAGGATTCAGGCATTTGGTTTCGGGAGTTCCGGTGTCAAATATGATCTAACCGTTCTGCTTACCCGCATAACGTTCCCATACATATTCTTCATCAGCATTGTGGCTTTTTTTATGGGGGTTCTAAATTCTCTGAGGCGTTTTGCGGCGCCGGCAGCCGCCCCCATTTTTCTGAATGTAGGTATCATCGGCGCTGCATATCTGATCTCCCCTCATTGCGAAGCCCCGATTGTTGGTGTAGCAATAGGTGTCCTCATAGGCGGAGCCCTGCAAGTAGGTTTACAGATTCCATCGGCTATCAGAGAAGGTCTCAGGCTTTACCCAAAATGGCAATTAGATCATCCTGGGTTGAAGAGGATAGGTCTCCTTATGCTCCCCGCGATTCTTGGGTCTGCCGTGTACCAGTTCAACCAGTTTGTTGGAACATTACTTGCCACATTCCTGCCGGAAGGGAGTGTTTCATGGCTTTACTACGCCGACCGCCTTGTTCAGTTTCCTCTCGGTATTTTCGCCATAGCCATAAGTACAGCGGCGCTTCCTTCCCTCGCAACTGAGGCAGCTAAAAAGGACCTTGGTCAGTTCCAGAGCACCCTGAACCATGCCCTGTGTCTTGTTTTTTTTATCACCTTGCCATCTATGGTGGGACTGATAATACTTGGTAAACCGATTATTCAGATCCTCTTTGAAAGGGGCGCCTTTGATGCACGCGCATCTGTAATGACGGCTTATGCCCTCTTCTATTACACCTTGGGCCTTTGGGCATTTTCCGGAGTCCGGATTATGGTTTCAGCATTCTATGCCCTCCAGGACACAAAGACCCCTGTAAAAGTGGCGGTAGTTGCCCTGGTAGTCAATCTAACTTTGAGCCTGGCGCTCATGGGACCACTGAAACACGGGGGGCTCGCCCTCGCCCTTTCCATTGCTTCGTCTGTCCAGTTTGTGCTCTTAATTGTTTTTCTAAAGAAAAAGACCTCGGTGATCAATCTCAGGCCGGTCCTGATATCTGTCTCCAGGTCGGTCGTGGCGGCTTCGCTTATGGGCCTTGGTGTCTATTATTTTCACTCCAAGTGGCTAATTGCCGGTCAGGACACAAGTCTCCCGGGCATGGTTACCAACTTAGCCGCACTTATAGTAATCGGAATAATAATCTACTTTGGCGCTGCCCGTGTTTTAGGCTGTACCGAAATCGCGTCAATCATGGGGATGCTATCGCGTAAGAGAAAGAAATGAAGTACGCGTTCGCGGGCACATCATAATCTTAATCGTACTCTTAATCATAATCGTGCTGAGTAAGATTAGGATTATGGTTAAGATTATGGAATAGGAAAGCTCTCAGGAGAATGATGGATATTAATAATATTACAGAGATTATACCCCAACCGGTGGTCTTGAGCAATATTGATGATTCTCCCGGTCCATGCTGTATGAGTTTTGGATTCGATCTCAACCCTCTGATTCAGTCTATAGAGAGGGTTGGCCTGATTAACCCGCCGTTGCTGAAAAGGGACAACCAGGGGAGCATCACAATTATTACTGGATATCGCAGGATAAAGGCGTTGAAATCGTTGAAGGCAGATCGCGCAGAATGTCGGGTCTTGTCAGGAGATGATATCCTGCCGATTGAATGCCTCCTGCTGAATCTCTATGACAATCTTGCGGTAAGAAAACTTAATGATGTGGAGAAGGGGATGGTTCTGGCCCGTCTCATTCCCAGGATCAAAACCTTGGAAATCATGGAGCACTATATGCCGTTGCTCGGCCTTCCATCCAATAAGGCTACCCTTTCTTCCTACCTGAGGCTTGAGGAGGAGATGGGATTCCGGGCCAAGGAATCTATTTCGCAGGGACAACTATCATTTAGGAATGCAATGATGCTCCTTGATATTGATTCGATCTCAAGATCGTCTATTATCGATCTTATATCAAATATAAAGTTAACTGTTAATCAACAACGACAGGTAATTGATTATACAGTTGATTTATCGCACATTGAGGGCACATCTATTTTTGACATTTTAGATGAACAGTCAGTGAAAAAGATAAATTCAGATACCCGGATGAACAATCCCCAAAAGGGGAGGGCGCTGATCCGTTACCTTAGGATGAGACGTTACCCTTCAGTATCAAAGGCGGAAAGAGAGTTCAAAAAAATGGTGTCCAAGTTGAATCTCGGAAAAATGGTCAGGATCGATCATTCCCCCTCTTTTGAGTCCCCTTATTATCGTCTCGAAGTCCTTTTTAAAGACGGTCCATCATTAAGGGAGAAGCTGGAGAATTTTATGAGGGAAGATATCGACATCTTAACAGATCCATGGAAAATGTAAGGATTATGGATATCTGATGTCAACAAGAATAGACAAAGTAATTTTAGGTGAAGGGGTTCAGAAATACTCATCCACAAAATCAATCCTGTTGCGGTTAAAAGATATACCTGTCAGAAAGGAACGGGATGGAAGCCCGGAGGAAGTTCCCGACGTCTCAGACGAAATGAAAATGGATATGGGCAAGGATACCGTGCATCTCGTATCCTATCAGGGGGAGTTTCTTAAACCATGTCCAGGGACCAGGGAGTATATCTGTTGCGGATACCAGATACTAAACGTGGGAACAAACTGTCCTCTGGATTGCAGCTACTGTATCCTTCAGGCATATTTTAACCGTCCCAATCTGAGGGTCCATGTTAATTTGGAAGAGGAGCTTAGCCAGGTCTTTCAGACCATAGATAGCGAACCTGACACGATCTTCAGGGTGGGCACAGGAGAATTCACAGACAGCCTTGCCCTCGATCCGGTTACGAGATGGAGCGAAATCATCCTTCCCGGGTTCTCAAAGAGAAAAAATGCTGTACTGGAGCTTAAGACCAAGACGGCAAATACCAGGGGCCTCCTCGAATCAGGATATAGAGACCGGATAATCGTTTCGTGGTCCCTGAACAGTCCTTTTATATCACGCCGGGAAGAACACAGGGCAGCAAGTTTGACCAGGAGGCTTGAATGTGCGCGGGAGTGCCAATCAGCAGGGTTTACCATAGGATTTCATTTTGATCCCCTTATACTTCACAGAGACTGGATGGATGAATACAAAAGGACCGTCGATCTTATGGACAAACAGATCGAGCCTGAAGGAATTATCTGGATAAGCTTAGGATCGTTCAGATTTATGCCGGTGCTCAAGCCGATTATAAGGCGACGACACCCGGAGACATCTGTCTTAGACGGGGAGTTTGTTTTGGGTTTGGACGGAAAGATGCGCTATTTTAAACCGATACGGATGGAGCTTTATTCTTTTTTGAGGGAACTACTCAATCAATGGTACCCCGATTTA
This sequence comes from Desulfobacteraceae bacterium, assembly GCA_030611815.1. GTDB lineage: Bacteria > Desulfobacterota > DSM-4660 > Desulfatiglandales > Desulfatiglandaceae > Desulfacyla. The sequence goes on along the minus strand of JAUWPC010000002.1, from coordinate 7,403 downwards.
GGCGTCTATCTCTGCATGGAATCGGATGAAGTCTGGCAGGAGAGTATGGGATGGACTCCTGAAACCTCCGAGGGACTTTGCAATTATTTAGATGAACGTGTACGGAAGTTTTTTGGGTAGCAATCACCGGAAACATGTGCTAAAAAACTAAGTAGTGTCCATCAAGAAATGAGATAGTTTTTGCAAGGTCAAGGAAGAAAAGGATTTTAACCACAGGAATACACTAAAGTATTTCGAGGATTAAAATCCTTATCTGACGCAGAGATCGTGAAAAATAGCCATTTATGGATGGACACTAAGTAACCGTTCACGGGTTCAAAGATTCAGGCCTGTGAACGCCTGCGAAAAAGGAATGAAAAACAAATTACAGCGAGGAGAAAAAACTATGACAATTAAAGAACAGGTTGAGAACGCTCTTCAAAAGGTGAGGCCGTCACTCCAGGCTGATGGAGGGGACGTCCAGCTTGTTGATGTGGATGAAGATGGACTGGTCAAAGTGAAACTGATGGGTGCGTGCGGGGGATGTCCGATGTCACAGATGACGCTCAAAATGGGAATTGAAAAGATCTTGAAACAGAACGTCCCTGAAGTAACAAGCGTGGAATCCGTATGAGTCAATCATCATATGATGAAAATTACAATTTAAAGGAGCTATTATGGAGATCAAGAAAGTTGGTGTAGTTGGCGCAGGGGCCATGGGAAACGGCATTGCGCTGATGGCGGCCCGGATCGGCTGTGACGTTGTTATGAGAGATATCAAAGATGAATTTGTAGAGCGGGGATTAAGCAGTATTGACCGTTTTCTTTCAAAGAGCGTTGAAAAGGGAAAGATCGAGGCCGGGGAGAAAGAGGCGATATTAGGCAGGATCAAAGGAACAACTGATATGAGCCTTCTCAAGGATGTTGATTTCGTAGTCGAAGCCGTTATTGAGGATCTTGAATTAAAGAAGAGTGTTTTCAAAGAACTCGATGAACTCTGTGCACCCGAGGTGATTTTAGCCACCAATACATCGTCAATGTCTTTAACGGAAATTGCAGCGGCCACAAAGCGCCCGGAAAAGGTCTGCGGAATGCACTTTTTTAATCCCGCACCAATTATGCGACTCGTGGAGATAATCAGGGGATATTCAACTGATGATGAGACAGTTAAGGTTACAACCGAGCTTGCAGAGAAGATGGGTAAAATCGCGGTGGAGGTAAAAAAGGACTCACCCGGCTTTATCGTCAACAGGATTATGATTCCTCACATGTTAGAGGCAATAAAGATTGTCGAAGAGGGGGTTGCAAGCATTGAGGATGTGGATATTGCAGTCAAAAACGGCCTCAATTATCCGATGGGACCCTTTGAGCTGATGGACCTCACCGGCATTGATATTGCCTACTTCGTTTCCGAGTATTTTTATAAGGAATTGAATAAGGAATCCAAGTGGGTTTCTCCAAACCTGCTTAAGACTATGATCCGGGCGAATAAATTAGGAAGAAAAACTGGGGGAGGCTGGTACGACTACAGTAAGTAGCGAGGCCTGTTCACTTTTTTGTGCGGTATTAAAAAAAGGCAGTTCCATTATTCGGACTGCCTTTTTTAATACCGGTAAACGGGGGGCTGGTGACGCTACTTGTTTTTATGGCGCATCTTCTTGCGAAGTTTTCTGTATTTATGCTTTGTGATTTTTTTCCGACGCTTCTTGACAACACTACCCATTCGATACAACCTCCATGTGAGAATTGATTCTGAATTTAGAAATTCTAAAAGTTAAGGATTGAAAACAAGGATATTACCTTTTGAATAAATTAGTTATCAAATTTTAAGACCATATGTCAACGTATATTTTCAAAGGGTCCGTGATCCTATGATTTTCCCGGCGGAGCGCCTTTTTTACATCCTGAGAGCCAAGTTTACATAATATACATTATCAGACTATTTTCATATTTCAACCCTTCACTCTGAGACCTTTATTAGCTCAAAATGCAGCAACCTTCTATGGCCCCTTCGCATTGTTCCGCTGTTCTTTCGACCCATATAGCCGTCGGTCCGCCTCTTCAACCAACGTTTCTGGTGTCAGATGATCAGCAAAAATAACACTGCCCGTGCTTGCCGTAATACCGCATTCTTCCTCAATCCCTTTTTGAATGCGGGCTGACATCATTTCGGCAATACCCTCATCCGCATCTATTAAAAGGACAGCAAATTCGTCACCACCGTAGCGGAAGCCTAAATCAACACCCTGTCGTACATTACTATTTATGACCTTTCCAACATTTTGAAGGAGTTCGTCGCCTGCCAGGTGCCCATACTTATCATTATATTGCTTGAAATCATCCAGATCAAGAAGGATCAATGCCAGATTATGTTTTTGTCTCTTGGCCCTTGGAATCTCGTCGTTAAGACGCGCATAGAAATGCCTCTGATTATAAAGACCGGTCAGTGAATCGGTGATGGATAATCTTTGCAGTTCTTGTCGTATATTTCGCTCGATTATGGCCCTCTTTATCTTGGCCTCCAACTCTTCAATAACAAAAGGCTTGTTGACAAAATCCGTGGCTCCAGTATTAATCACTTCAACGTAGTTAAATTCTCGGGAATATCCGGTCATTGCAATTACACAGATTTCAGGATGGCTTCTTTTGATTCGCTTGATCAATTCGAGCCCGTCAATTCCAGGCATACGAATATCTGTAAGTAAAAAAGTATACGGTTTTTGCGTAAGCATTTCCAGGGCTTCTTCACTGCTAACCGCGGAATCGGCCTTAAAACCAAGGTGCTCTAACATGGCAACAATCGGTTCTCTTACAGATTCTTCGTCATCCACCACAAGGACAAACTCATCGCCATAATTGATGTTTTCTATTTCCATTTTTAAATCGGTACAGATTTTCGCTAATGATGAATTTCATTTTTTGCGAATTCATCAAGAAAAAAGTACCATTATTCTACAATCTCACCCCAAAGCGAGTTGAGAAAGGAACGTTTAATAGTTACTTTATGTAAGCTTCCTATTTGAGTGTTATTACTAATAAAATTTACCACCTTGTGTGACGCTGTTCGACCCGTTAGCTGCCCTCCCCTTTTACTCGAGCCTTCAACCAATACCTCTAATTGCCTTCCCTCAAGGGCTTTGTTCCTTTTGAGTGTTATCTCTTTTTGAAGGTCTTGCAGGACGTTCAATCGCGACGCCTTAACAATTTCGTCTATCTTGCCATCCATCTTCTCTGCAGATGTACCCTTTCTATCAGAATATTTAAAGGAAAAAAGTGAGTCAAACTCCACAAGCCTGATAAGGCCCAGAGTCAGCTCGAAATCTTTATCCGATTCACCTGGAAAACCTACCATAACATCACTTGTGATGGCAATAGCAGGATTGATTTTCCTCAATTTGTCAATTAGCTCTAAGTACCTTTCCCGGGTATAACCCCGTTTCATGAGTTTAAGTATCCGGTTTGACCCTGCCTGAAATGGAAGATGAATATGGGGACAGAGATTCTTAATATAGTGAAAAGAGTGAATGAGATCATCGGAAAGGTCCTTTGGGTGTGATGTTGTAAAGCGGAGCCTCAGAAGCCCATTCAGTCTGCTCAGCTCATTCAGGAGTGCTGGAAAACCCCATTTTTTTCTCTCCCCTTCCCAGAGGTAGGAATTCACGTTTTGACCGAGCAGGGTTATCTCTTTGATCCCTTCTGAAAGCAAATTCTCCGCCTCAGCTAAAATCTCATCTGGGGGCCGGGAAATCTCGCGCCCCCTGACATAGGGAACAATACAATAACTGCAGAAGTTATTACACCCCTCCATAATTGAGATGTGACCCGTAATCCTTTTGTGGAAGTATCCCTTGCACGGAGCTGGTTGGGGGGGCGCCAGATCCAGATCAGTAGCCACGATTTTTCCTGAATGCCTGTCGATCCCTTCCAGTATCTCTTGAAACCGGCCCAACTCCCTTGGTCCTATAACGAGGTCAAGCTGCGGGAATCTTTTCAGCAGCTCAGGGCCTTTCATCTGGGCGAGACATCCAACCATGCCAAGGATTAGATTCGGGTTCCCCTTCTTGATGGAGGACATACGGCCCAGGAAACTGTATGCCTTCTGTTCAGGTTTGGCCCTCACGGCACAGGTATTGATCAGTATAAGGTCAGCATTATCCGGCGTGTTTACCGGAGAGAAACCGTTATTGACCAAGAATTGGGCCAGATAATCAGAGTCATAGTCATTCATCTGGCAACCCATGGTCTTAATATAGAAATTCCTTGGCAATGATATACCTTTCAAGAGGAGTGCCTAAAGTGACTAAAGTTTGAAGTGCCTAAAGTTGTAGAACGGTTTAGAAGTTTGAAGCTTGAAAAGTGGCTAACGGGCTATCGGTATCTAAAATTGCCAGAGTTCATTAACTTTAGGCATTTTAGGCACTTGAAACTTTAGGCACTTTCTTTATTCTCAGTCCTTCTTCATTTTTTAAAGAGTTTAACAGTTCAAAGACTATCTCTTCACATCCCGGCGCGATCGATACTTCGATTAATGCAGTATACGGGTCTAAAGTTGTAACTACGGCCATCCCATCATAGGATTCAAGAGTAAACCTCAGATAACTGATTTCCTTGCGATCTACATGAAACACCTGGGGTTGGATTGATGATGGATGATCGCCAATCATCAATCCTCAATCCTCTGTGTTGCTCCGCCCCACATAAGTTTGGTCCTGAGAATCTTGAAATAGCTGTGGTCAGGGGGCCTGAACAGGTTGATCTTTTCTCTTGATTTATGAATGTGCACCATATCATCATGATGAAGATCGAATCCTACTTGCCCATCAAATGTCAAGATAACGGTTCCTTCACTTTCCTTCCCCATCCTTATTCCGATAACAGCGCTATCCGGAACGATGATCGGGCGATTGGTCAGTGTAAAGGGGCAGATGGGCGTCAGGATAAAACTCTCTATAGTTGGATACAGTATCGGACCGCCAGCCGATAAATTGTAGGCCGTCGAGCCTGTGGGAGTGGATATGATAAGACCATCGGCCCTGAAAGTAGTAAGAATCTCGTCGTCAATAGTAACATCAAGGTCTATGATTCTGGCCAAGGTGCTCTTGTTTATCACCACATCGTTGAGCACCTGAAAGCGGATCACCTCTGCCTTATCCCTTATTACCCTGGTTTCGAGCATCACCCTGCTTTCCACATCGAGACCGCCATTGATCATTGTTTCAACAACGGGATAGATCCGGTTCAACGGGATGCAGGTCAGGAAACCCAAGCCCCCTAAGTTGACCCCTAAAATGGGAACACCATACCGGCCAATGCGGCGCGCTGCTCCCAAGAGAGTTCCGTCTCCCCCTAAGACAATGACCCAGTCGACGTCCTTTGGGATGATTGATGATTCTTTGCAAGTCCCGTTTACAGACCCCTCAGCATTCATCTCCTCTGAAAAAACAGCGATATCCCTTTTTCTGAACCACTCTCCGAGTTTTTCTGCTTCTGTTCTTGCCGGCTCGTAATGATGTTTATAGATTATTCCAACTGATGAAGAAGACATAGGAGTACTCTCAAGTTAAAAGTGACTAAAGTGAGTGAATGAAGTTTATCTGTTTTAAACCACTGCGCCGAGGGTGTACCACTACTCCTCGACAAAAAGCGGAACAATTTCAAAACGAGTTACATCCACCAACCCCCTGTCGGTCAGCTTCAATTCCGGGATCACAGGAAGTGCTAAGAAAGAGAGCGCCATAAACGGTTCGTCTAATTGACATCCAAGACCTGTAGCGGCTTCCTTAACGGCAGTTATGGATTTGACAAGAGGTCCCAGGGGTTGGGTTGACATAAGACCTCCTATCTCGAGGGGCACCTTTGCGAGAGGATCTCGTGCCCGCACCACGGCAAGCCCACCTCCCATATCTCTGACCACCTCGACCGCCCTGCAGATCTCTTCGTCATTGACCCCGACGACGATCACATTATGAGAATCATGGGCCACGGATGAGGCAATTGCGCCCTCAATAAGCCCAAAACCGTGGACCATGCCAAGTCCGATATTGCCGCTGCCTCTGTGTCTCTCCACAACAGAGAGCTTTAACAGGTCAGTTTCAACGTCTGTCTTTACGAACCCGCCTATTGATTCCACCTCTTCATAGCGTATACGGGTTATGATCTGTCCGGGCACCAGTTCTATCACCCGTGCCCTCCCCCCCGGATGAGGAATATGAAAATCCTCAGGGCTTAACTGAGCGATCTTTAACGGTTCATGTTGATCAAAGAGCGAATCTACCGGATTTTCGGGAAAGTCAATCAGCTCTCCATCTTTCACGATCAGCCTGCCGTCTTTATACACAGAGGTAACAGCAAAATCATTTAGATCGTCCAAAACCACAATATCTGCGCGATAACCCGGGGCAATGGCGCCCCTCCCTCTGAGGCCAAAGTACTGGGCCGGGTTAAGCGTAGCTAACCGGATTGCCGTAACAGGGTCGAGCCCTGACTGAACTGCTTTTCTAACGACAAAATCGAGATGTCCCCTCTCCTGGATATCCTCAGCATGAAGGTCGTCTGAAACAAAGCAGAAACGACCTGAATTCTTGTCATTAACCAGTGGAAGCAGCTCGTCAAGATTCTTTGCGGATGTCCCTTCACGGATCATAAGCATCATCCCGTTCTCCATTTTTTCGAGTGCTTCTCTGCGACCGGTCGACTCGTGATCTGAACCGATCCCGGCGCTCAGGTATGCCTGAAGATCGTATCCGCTTAACATGGGGCAGTGGCCATCCAGGACCCGGTTACGGAACAGAATAATCTTCTCAAGGACCTGATCGTCTCCCATAAGGACACCAGGGAAATTCATCATCTCTGCCAGACCCACAACACGCGGTTCATCCATAAGTCCTTTTAGATCTGACGCCTTCAAGGTTGCGCCCGATGTTTCCAAATGAGTTGCCGGAACACAGGAAGGGGCCGTAAAAAAGATGTCAAAGGGGAGAGAGCGGCTTTCTTCCAACATGTAATTGATCCCGGCAAGGCCCATGACATTGGCGATTTCATGAGGGTCAGCCACAATAGCGGTGGTTCCATGTACAACAAGGGCTGCAGCAATGTTAGAAGGAGTGAGCATGCTGCTCTCTATGTGCAAATGGCCATCAATCAGGCCTGGGGCGATCCATTTGCCGCTCACGTCGACCTCTTCTTTCCCGTGATACTCTAAGCCAATGCCAACGATGACGCCGTCAAATACTGCCACATCCGCTTCCTGAATTTTTCCGGAAAACACGTTTACGACCCTTGCCCCTTTCAGGACAAGATCGACCGGGGTTTTTCCTCTGGCGGCCAAGATCCTTTTTTTCAAGGCATTGACCCTATCATCCATAGCATTCCTACTCAAGTTTCGCACCCCATAATTAGAAATGTAGGGTCGGTTCTAACTTCGG